>CAIKNO010000303.1 GCA_903828805.1 uncultured Sandaracinus sp.
GCCGTCCGGGCGCGCTACGGCGCGACGTCGATCGTCGTGTCCCTGCGGGGTGCTGCCCGCGGACTGCGCACTGCGGGGCACGTGGTGCGCTCGCTGCCGTCGTCCGCCCTCGACGCGTTGCTCCCGACCGGGGATGGAGACCGGGCCCGGACGTTCATCACCCACCTTCGCACCGAGGTCCCCACGGACTCGGTCACGAGCGGCGGGGCGCGCGTGGAACTCTCCGTGCGTCGCGTGCCCGCCCTGTCGGAACGGATTCGACCATGAACACCAAGACACTCCGCCGCCTCGTCGGGCTCGTGGCGGTCCTTTCCGCGCTCGCCGTGGCGGTCCTCCCGCCGCTGGCGGGGGCCGTGTCGACGCGCGTCTTCGAGATCGACGATGCGGCCGCGTTCTCGGCCGGCGAGCTCTCGCAGGCGACGGTGTCCTCCGAGGGGCGGGTCACGGCCGGGGCCGAGCTTCGCCGGCTGGCGCTGCCCGACGACGTCGGGGTGGTGTGGTCGTGGGCGCGGCGCGCCGACGGACAGCTCTTCCTCGGCACGGGGCCCAATGGAAAGATCTTCCGGCAGGAGGACGACCGTCTCGAGCTCTTCGCCGAGACGGGCGAGATGGTCGTCACGTCGCTCGCGTTCGGGGACGGAGGCGTGCTCTACGCGGGCACGCTCCCCGAGGGCCGCATCCTCGCCATCGAGCCGGGAGGTGCGGTCCGGGTGCTCGTCCAACCACCCCAGGCCGAGCACGTGTGGGCGCTCGCGTGGGATGCGCGCCGGCGGGTTCTCTTCGCGGCGACGGGCCCCGAAGGGCAGGTCTTCGCCGTGGCGCCCGATGGGACCGCCGACCTCTGGTGGGACGCGCCGGCAGCCCACGTCATGAGCCTCGCGCTCGCGGCCGACGGCACCCTGTACGCGGGCACCAGCGACGACGCGCTCGTGGTCCGCCTCGACGGACCAGGCAGGGCCGAGGTCGTGTTCGATTTTCCGGGCAACGAGATCACCGCGCTCGATGCGCGGGACGGCGTGCTCGCGGTGGCGGCGAACGAATTCGCCGATCCTCCGGCGGTGAGCGGGGGCGCGGGGACGGCGATCAAGCACAGCGCCAGCGCCAGCCGCACGGCCCGGCCGCGCCCGGGCAAGGGGCGCGTCTGGCGCGTCGGCGTCGACGGCCGGGTCGAGCGGGTGTGGTCGCAGGAGGAGGGGCACGTCACCTCGGTGCAGCTCGCGGCCGATGGCACCCTCTTCGCGTCGCTCGGCGCCGAGGGGCGCATCGTGCGCGTCGCCCCCGACCGCACCTTCTCGGTGTGGATCGACGTCGACGAACGTCAGGTGCTCGCGATGGATCTCCGGAGCGATGCGCCGTTCTTCGCGACCGGGGACGGCGCGGCGTTCTACCGCGTGGTGCCTGGCCGTCCGCGCAGCGCGGTCTGGCAGAGCCGCGTGCTCGACGCGGAGTTCGCGTCGCGCTGGGGACAGTTGACGTGGAGGGGGTCGGGACGCGTGGAGTTCCAGACCCGCGCGGGCGGGACGGAGCGGCCGGACGCCACCTGGAGCGCGTGGAGTTCGAGCCTCACGGAGCCGGGGCCCATCCGGAGCCCCGGGGCCCGCTTCCTTCAGATCCGGGCCCTGCTCGGGGACGACCCGACCGCGTCGGTCCGCTCGGTGAGCGCGTACTACCTGCCGCGAAATCAGAGGCCCGTCGTGACGGAGGTGGGCCTGAAGGCCCGGCCTTTGCGTCGCGGAACGACGCCCGCTGCGGCCGGCGTCGCCGCGTCCGAAGCGGCGGGTGAACGCGAAGGTCCTGGCGCCCCGTCACCCATGCTCGGGCTGACCTGGAAGGTCGACAATCCCGACGCGGACCGCCTCCGCTACCGGTTGCGCTTCCGAGAGGAAGGGCAGACCTCGTGGCGGGACGTCCTGAGGGAGCACGAGACGCTCACGGCCACCGAGTACGTGTGGAACACGTCGTCGGTCCCGGATGGCTTCTACGTGTTCGAGGTGGAGGCCTCGGACGAACTCTCGAACCCGGCGGCGCTCTCGCTCCGCTCGCAGTTCTCGAGCGAGCCGCTGCTGGTCGACAACCATGCCCCGATCCTCTCCGAGCTCCGCGCGCAGGACGGGCGGGTGACCGGACGCGCCCTCGACGCGCTCGGGCCGATCGCGCGGATGGAGTTCGCCGTCGATGGCGGGGAGTGGAATGTGCTCTTTCCGATCGACGATCTCCTCGACACGCGGGACGAGCGCTTCGAGGTCGACGTGTCGGGCGAGCCTTCCGGTCTGCACGTGGTCGCCGTCCGTGCGACGGACGCCGGCGGAAATTCGGTCGTCGGCGAGGTGGAGGTGTCGGTGGCTGCGCCCCCCGCCGGGACGTCGCCGCCCGAGGGTCGAGGCGGGCGACGAACGGGCGCGCGCGCCCGCTGAGGCCGTCACCGGGCAAAGGCCGGTGGGTCGATGCGGGCTTCGTGGTAGGCTCCGACGCTCGCGATGGAGGGAGCTGGACGTCGTTCGCGGCAAGCGCATCCGGGCACCGGGGACTCCACCGGCGTGCTCGGCGCGCGGGGCGCACGACCGGGGCTCGGCCCTTCGGCGGCCGCGTCGTCGGCCTCGGTCGGCCCGTCGACGCCGGCCGTCCATGAGCTGTCGCGCGGGGCCGCGTCGGGCGATGTCGGCCACGGCGACGCGCTCCTCATGGCCGCTGCGCCGGCACGCATGGAGGACGCCGGCCCGGCGCGGCCGCGCGCGCTCGTGCCGGGTGCCGTCGTCGCGGGACGCTACCGGATCGAGAAGCCTCTCGGCGTCGGCGGGATGGGGGCCGTGTTCGAGGCGACGCACCTCGCGATGCAGCGGCCGGTCGCGCTCAAGGTCCTGCGCTCCGAGTACTCCGACGACCCGGCGATGGCGGCGCGCTTCGAGCGCGAAGCCCGCGCCGCCAGCGCGGTTCGACATGCCGGGGTCGTGGTGGTCCACGACTTCGGCCAGGACCTGGATGGCACGCTCTTCCTCGTCATGGAGCTGCTGCGGGGCGAGACGCTGCTCGAGCGGCTCCGCCGTGACCGCGCGCTCTCGCCGCGGGAGGCCGTGGGGATCGCCTGCGCCATGCTCTCGGCGCTCGAGGCCGCGCACACGGCGGGGGTCGTGCACCGCGACCTGAAGCCCGACAACGTGATGCTGCTCTCGCCGTTCTCGGGGGAGGAGCGAGGGGCCCTGAAGGTCCTCGACTTCGGGATCGCGCGGATCGTGGACCGTGGCCGGGCGTCCTCCGTTCGCCCTGCGGCCGACCTCACCGACGTGGGGCAGACGCTCGGCACGCCCCGCTACATCAGCCCCGAGGCGGTGGCGCGCCTTCCGGTCGGGCCGTCGGCGGATCTCTACGCGCTCGGCGCCATCCTGTTCGAGATGATCGCGGGTCGCGCGGTCTTCGAGGACGGGGAGCCGATCATCCTGATGGGTCAGCACCTGAGGGATGTCCCGCCCCGACTGACGCGGGTGGTTCCGCCCTCGGTCACGGTGCCCGCGGCGCTGGACGTGCTCGTCGCGGAGCTCCTCGCGAAGCTCCCGTCTGATCGCCCCGGGGGGGCCGCGGAGGTCCGCGCGCGGCTCGAGGCGCTGGACTGGACGGTGTCCGCGTCGCCCGCGTGGAGCGGCGCGTTCACGCCGCCGCCGAGCCTTCCGGACGTGCGGTATGCGCGGAACAAGGGGTCCCTGCGGGGGGCCCTCCGGTTCTCGCCGCTCGTGCTCCTGGTGGCAGGGGTCGCAGGCTCGCTGTACCTGCAGCGTGCCCGCCTGGAAGAGCGGCGCGCGCGCGCGGAGGCCGAAGCCTCCGATGCACCTGTCGCGGCGGCCGCGCCTCCGGTGTCCTCGGGACCCCGCGTTCCCGTCGTGCGGATGACGGTTCAGGGGGCTCCACGGGATGCGACCTTCTGGTGGGACGGGGTGCGCCAGCCGGGGAACCCCTTCGACGTCACGCAGGATGGCCTCTCGCACCGTCTCGAGATCCGTGGCCGCCGGACGCGCGTGGTCGAGGTGGTGGCCGACGGTCCCCACGACCTGAACATCCGGATGGAACGGCCCCAGACCCGCTGAGAGAAGACGATGGTTGCCGCCCGCGCTCGAGCCCGCGTCGATCCCGACGACCCGACCGGTCTGCCGACCTCTCCGATCCTGGAGTGGTATCGGCTCGACGCGGGCGGGACGATCCTTCGGCGCCTCTCCGTCGGCGCGATGCTGATGGTGCTCGGGATGTTCGCGGTCACCCGCCTGGTGATCGCGGGGGATCGCGGGTCGCTCGCCTGGGGGCTCTTCGGGATCGCGTGCGTCGCGGGCAGCGGTCTCTACTCGGTGCTCGGCCTACAGCGGGTCTTGCAGCAGGAGCGGTACGTCGCGTTTCGGGTCGATGGGGTGCTCCTCGTGCATGACGAGGGACGACGTCACCTGCGCTGGGAGGACATCGAGGACGTGGTGCACGACGCGGCCCTCGATGCCGTCGTGTTCGTCGGCCGCGACGGCGAGGACTGGGTGCTCTGCCAGCGCTTCGCGGGGATCGACAACCTCGGCCTCGCGCGTGCGGCGTCGAGGATACGGAGGCGCGCGACCTTCGGGCTCTACCGGACCTGAAGACGCGACGCTCGGGCCGGGTCGGGCGCGAGAAGAGGGGGGCTGACCTCGGGGGGCGTCATTCGGGGGCCTTCGGATTCTCGCCAGCGGTGCCGACTGGCTCCACACTCCGAAGCGATGAAGCACGCGCAGGGGCCTTCGGTGCAGAGCCATTGGGACTGGATCATCGTGGGTTCCGGCTTCGGCGGGAGCGTGTCGGCCCTGAGGCTCGCGGAGAAGGGCTACCGCGTGCTGGTGCTCGAGAAGGGGAAGCGCTTCGACAAGCGCGACTTTCCGACGAGCAATTGGGACGTCATGCGGTGGCTCTGGCGGCCCGCGCTCGGCATGCGCGGTCTGTTCCAGATGTCGTTCCTGTCGCACGTGACGGTGCTGCACGGGGTCGGCGTCGGCGGCGGCTCGCTCGTGTACGCCAACACGCTGCCGCTCCCGAAGGACGGCTTCTTCGCGAGCCCCAGCTGGTCGCACCTGGCCGATTGGCGCGCGGAGCTCGCGCCCCACTACGCGACGGCGCGTCGGATGCTCGGCGCGGCGACGAATCCGTCGGTGACGCCGGGCGATCGGGTGCTGCGCTCCATCGCGCAGGACCTGGGCAAAGAGAAAGATTTTCATTCCACCGAGGTCGCCGTCTTCTTCGGCAAGCCCGACGTCGAGGTGCCCGACCCCTACTTCGATGGGCAGGGTCCGCCGCGGACGGGATGCAACTTCTGCGGCGCGTGCATGACCGGATGCAGGGTCGGGGCGAAGAACACGCTCGACCGGAACTACCTCTATCTCGCGGAGAAGCTCGGGGTTCGCGTGGAGCCCGAGACCGAGGTGCTCGCGGTGCGCCCTCGGAAGGAGGGCGGATACCGGGTCGAGACCGAGCACACCTTCCGGGAGCGCGACGCGCGGACGTTCACCGCCGATCGCATCATCTTCGCCGGTGGGGTGATGGGCACGCTCCCGTTGCTGCTCGCGATGCGGGAGGACCCCGACGGCTTGCCTCGTCTGAGCGAACGTCTCGGCGACAAGGTCCGCACGAACAACGAGTCGCTCATCGGCATCATCGCGCCGGACACGAAGGAGGACTTCAGCAAGGGCGTCGCCATCACCTCGATCCTCGAGACCGACGAGCACAGCCACGTCGAGCCCGTGCGCTACGCCGAGGGGTCGGGGTTCTTCCGGATCATGGCGCTCCCGTATTCACCGGGGTCGAACGTGCTCGTCCGGCTGGGTGGGGCTGTCCGAGGCTTTCTTCGACAGCCGTGGCTCTGGCTCAAAGCGTTGACCGTGCGGGACTTCGCGAAGGTCAGCCAGGTGCTGCTCTACATGCGCACGCTCGAGGGCTCCCTGCGCGTGCGGCTCGGTCGAAGCCCGTACACCGGCTTCTCCCGAGGGCTGGTGAGCGACCTGTCGCCGGGCACGTCGGCGCCCTCGGCCTTCATGGACGAGGCGGGCGACCTCGCGCGCCGGTTCGCCGACAAGGTCGGTGGCGTCTCGATGACCATGATCAGCGAGTCGCTGATGGGCACGCCCACGACGGCCCACATCCTCGGGGGCGCCGCCATGGGGGCGAGCGCCGACGAGGGCGTCATCGATCGGGAGCATCGGCTCTTCGGGTACGAGGGCCTCTACGTCATCGACGGCTCGGCCGTCAGCGCGAACCCGGGCGTCAATCCATCGTTGACGATCACGGCGCTCGCCGAGCGGGCGATGTCGAAGATCCCCGCGCGCTCGTCCTGAGCGTCGCACGCGGTGGCTTCCCCTCGGGGCCTCGGCAGGCCAGCATCCGGAGATGCCTGCTCCCCACCTGCACGCCGTGCAGATCTACTACGAGGACACCGACCACTCCGGCCTCGTCTACCACGCGAACTACCTCAAGTACTTCGAGCGGGCGCGGGAGCATCTGCTCGGCTCGGACGAGCTCGTGCGGCTGCTGCGCGAGGAGGGCCTCGGCTTCGTGGTCTACAAGTGCGAGCTGACGTTCCGGCAAGGGGCGGTCTTCGGTGACAGGCTCGAGATCCGCACGACGCCCCGCCTCGAGAGTGCCTTCCGGGTGGTGTTCCAGCAGGACGTGCACCGGGGTGCGGAGCTGCTGGTCAACGGTGTCGTGCAGATGGTCTGCGTGAACGCGGACACGAAGCTCGTCCCGATCCCGGCGGGCGTGCTCGCGAAGACCGCGGACTGGACCTGAGGGGGAGGGCGCGGCCCGTGTCCTCAACGGGTCGCGGGCCTGCGCGCGATCAGCATCTTGATGAACCCCCGCGGATCGAGGCCGGCCTCGAACGAGAAGCGGGGACCGAGCTCGGCCACATCGAAGCTCCTCGGGAGCTTCAGCACGACCGCCCCCTCGAAGGCCTCGAGCAGCGGCCGGATGTCGAGCGGGAGATCGCCGAGGCCCACGCGCCCGCGGTCGTAGTCCCGGCCGCCCCAGGGCGGGTCGAGCACCAGCAGGTCGCCGCGGAGCGCAGGGACGAGGGCGCGGGCGTCGCCCCGTCGGAACTCGATGCGGTCCGCGACGCCGTAGAGGGCGGCGTTGTGTCGCGCCATCTCGAGCCGCTCGGCGCTGGTATCGATCGCCACGACGCGCGTGACCTCGGACCTTCGCGCGAGCGCGATGGAGAGCGCGCCGATGCCGCACGTCGCGTCGATCGCCACGCCGTGGGCGCCCGACGCGATCTGCGCGGCGAGCGCCTCGGGCGTGGCGGAGAAGAGGCCCTCGTCGTCGAACGCGATGCCCGCGTCCCATCGCGAGAAGAGCTCCCTGCGCCGCTCGTCGCGTGGCCTCCACGCGGGGGAGGCGCGGCCCGCGCGGAGGCTCGGCTCGGTGTGCACGCGGAGCGTCGTGCCGCCGACCGCGAGCCCGTCGAGCGTCCGGATCAGGCGGCGCGCCTCGGCCGCGGCCACCGCGGGACCCGCCCAGCGCGCGGTGTCGAGCCACGCCGGACCTTCGATCCGCACGGCGACGGTCGACGGCGCACCCTGAGAGAGCCACGGCGCGAGCGTCTCGAGGATGCGGGCCTCGGTGGCCGCGCGCTCGACGTGCGCGCCGAGGACCGACTCGCGCAGCAAGACCGCGAGCGTGGCGAGCGTGTACGCCGCGTCTGCGCCGTCTCCGTGGGCGGAGGCGTGCACGTCGCGCAGGCCGGCGCTGCCGTGCACTTCGGCGGCGGCGAGATCGAGCGCGGCCCAGGCCTCCGCGTGCGCGTGGCGCATGGAGAGACAGACGAGCCGACCGGCGCTCGACGCGTGCAGCCATCCGGGGTGCACTCCGCCGAGGCTGGGCCCTCGCCCCGTGGTGATGGGGACGACCCGGGCGAGGAGCCGGTCGGCGCGCGCGCGACCGAGGCTGCGGGCGAGCGCCCGCGGCAGGTTCACCGGTCCGCCGAGCGATTCGAGGTGCGCCCGGACGCTCGCGGTCGCCGAGAACGAACGTGTCGGCATCGCGGCGACGAGCGCATCCTCTCGATCGACGGGCGCCGCCGTGAGGCAGCGCTCGAACGCGAGGGCGGTCTCGGTGTGGGCGACGAGGCGCGGCGCGAGCGGATGGCTGGCGCCACGGGCGAGGCCCGCACGCTCATCGCGGATCCGCGCTGCCGACCCACACCACGCGGTGACGTGTACGCCGTGGTGCAGGGTGCGGGGGCCATCCTCGGGCAGACCGCTCGGCGCCGGGACCAGGGACTCCCCGACGCGCGCCGCGAGCGCGTTCACGGCCATCGAGAGCGAGGGGTCGTCCACGCGCCGAGGATGCCACGCCCGGTCCCGGGCGCGACGACGGACGCCGCGCGGAGACGGTTGGCGACCGTGGCCAGATTCTCCTAGGCTTGACCCAGCGATGCCCCTCCGTGCGCCGTGGCTGGTTCTCCTCGTCGCCGCGTGTCTCGCGGAGGCTTTGCCTGCGATGGCGCAAGAGGTGCCCGGACCCGCCCTCGTGGTCGTCGTCGACCCCGGGCGCACCGACGTGCGGGCCGACCGTCTGCGGCGGGGCATCGCCCGCGTGCTCGAGCGGAGCCTCGACGTCCGGGTCGTCCGGATCACCGACGCCGGCGCGACGGGCGCGGCCGGCACGTTGACGCTCGCCCACGCCCGCGGGTTTCGCTGGCTCGTGCGCTTCGAGCCCCGCGGCGAATCGGCCCGTTCCGCGGAGCGCGCCGCGCGTGCCGACGCGCTCGAGGCCACGCTCTCGGAGGCGGCGGTCTCGCTCGTCGTGGCCGCGTCCCCCGCGGCGTCCGCGCGGGCTCTCGAGGGGGCGACACCCGAGCCGTCCGCCGTCGCCGCGTCGGCCCCTTCGCAGGAACTTCGCGCGGACTGGGCAAGCGCGCGCCCGGTCGTCGGCGCCGACGAACTTCTCGATCCCTTCGCGCAAGGAGAGCGTCGTCCGGCCGTCGTCGCGCTCACCTGGGCATGCGACGTCCTCGACCCGTTCACGGACCCGCTCGGCGCGCGTCACGCCCGCGCCGAGGTCCTCGACCCCTGGAGGCCGTGAGCGGTGTCCCGTGGCGCGCGCATCGCCGGGATCGGCTGCGGTCTGCTCGCCCTCGTCGCGATCGGGGGCGGATTTCTTGCGTGTACCATCCTCGCGCCGATGCCCGCGCGCGAGGCCGCGCAGGGGTTCCTCGCCGACGTGCGGGCCGCGAACTGGCCGGCAGCGCTGCAGCGCACGAGCGCCTCGTACCAGCGTGAGCACGACGCCGCCTCGCTGGCGCGGGCGGTCGCGTCGGTCCCGTCGCTGATGCACCACGCCTCGGCGACGTTCGTGAACGGCTCGCTCGAGGAAGACCGGGCGAACCTCGACGGGTTCCTCGCTTCTCCCGAGGGCGATGTGCCCATCGCCGTCGAGGCCGTGCGGGCCGACGGGTACTGGTACGTGGACGCGCTCGTCGTCCAGGGCGTCCCGCTCGAATGAGCGCGCCGTCTCGAGGCGTCCGCCGCGGGTCATCCACGGTGTGCCAGGCCCGGGCGCCCGCGGCCGTGGCCGCCCTCGTGGTCGCGCTCTCGGTGTGGCTCGCCCCCTGGCCCGCCGCGGCCCACGGCCGGCCGCCCGGACTCGGGCAGGTCGTGTTCGACGGAGCGGATCGGGCGCACGTGGTCGTGCGTGCGACGTGGGGATTCTTGACGACCCGCGACGGCGGACGAACGTGGTCGTGGCAGTGCGCGGCGGCCGTTCCCTTCGATCGCACGCGGGAGGACCCCGTGGTCGCGATGTGTTCGGGCGGCACGCTGCTGGCGGCGACGTTCACCGGTCTCGTCCGGAGCGATGAGCGCGGCTGCAGCTGGGCGCCTCCCGTCACCGGTGTGCCCGCGCAGTACGTGACGGACGTCGTGGTCGACCCCGGCCGCCCCGACGTGGCGTGGTCGATCGTGTCGCCTGGGTCGACGCCCGACGGACTGCTTCGCAGCGACGATCGCGGCGCGACCTGGACCCAGGTCTCGACCCCGCATCCGCGCGCGCTCACCGACCGGGTGCGCCCGGCGCCGAGCGATCCCTCGCGGATCTACACGAGCGGCGTGATCCCCCGGACCGACACCGAGGCGCGCGTGGGCGTGCTGCTGCGCTCGGACGACGGCGGCGCGTCGTTCCGCGCGATCGAGGTGCCGCTGCTCGAGCCCGAGCTCACCGTGCACGTGCTCGCGGTCGCGCCGACCGATCCCGACGTGCTGTTCCTCCGCGCCGTCCGGCGCACCTCCGACACGACCGCCGAGCGGCTCCTTCGAAGCGCCGACGGCGGCGCGACGTGGGTCACGGTGCTCGAGACGCCGGCCATCGCGGGCGTCGCGGTCGGGGCCGACGGAACGACGGTGTGGGTGGCGAGCGACGGCGGGCTCCGCCGCTCGGGGGACCGGGGTGATACGTTCGAGGTGCTCGATGGCGCCCTCCGCGCGCGATGCCTCGCGTGGCGGGAGCCGGAGGCGGGCGCGCCGGGGGAGCTGTGGGTCTGCGCCGATGGCGTCGGGGGCGGCATGGCGCTGGCGACGTCGGAGGACCGCGGCGTGACCCTCGTGCCCCGCTGGTCGTTCGGGCAAGTCACCGAGGACGTCGGCTGTCCCACCGGGACGCCCGTGGGAGACACCTGCCCCGCGTACTGGGGCGACCTCACGTTCGACCTCTTCGGGGACGCGGGCGTTCCGTTCGACGCAGGCGGTCGGGACGCGGGTCCCGAGGTGGGGCCCGATGGGGGTGAAATTCCCCGCGCGGCCATGGGCTGCGGCTGTTCGAGCGCCGGGCGGACGCGCCACGGCGAGGCCGTGGCCGCGCTGTCGACGATGATGCTCCTCGCCGCGCGCGC
>CAIKNO010000304.1 GCA_903828805.1 uncultured Sandaracinus sp.
CTTCGCGGGCGCCTGCGTGGGGGGTGGGCTCGCCTTCGTCGCCGGAGCCTGCGGCGTCGTCGCACGGGCGCGCGGGGCAACCTCCGGCGCCGGCTCGGCCAGCCGCTCCTGGAACATCCTCGCCAGCGGGGTCATCTCGGGCACTGCGGCTTGCGAAGTGCCGGTCGTGCGAGTCCGTTCGACGTTCAGGCCGGGGGTCGTGCGACGGCCGGCGTCCGTGCAATCCGGGATGGACACGACCGTCGTCACTCGTGCAACCGAGGTCGTCGCAGCGGCAGATGCCGCCCTGGCGGCCGCCTGCGCCCTGACTTCCGCCGCCACCGCCGCGCGTTCCTTGTCCAGCATCTCCTTCTCGGCCCGCTCCTTCGCAACCCGACGGCGCTCCTGATCCTGTGCCTCAGCCGCACGCCGTTGGTCGGCGAGAATCCTCGCCGTCGCCGCCTCGGCCGCCGCCAGTCGAGCCTCGGCCTTGTGCGCCCGCTCGGTGAGCTGGTGCAACTCCTCGTCGTCGGCCCGCCGCCGCTCGGCCGCAGCGCGATTGGCGGCGCGTTCCGCCGAGTCGTCCCGATCAAGGCTCCGTACCGGCTCGGTGCGAGAATCGGCCCGGCGTGTCACCCGCGCTTCAGCCACCGGTTCCTCGCGCTGCCGGGGCTGCACAGTCTCGACCACCCGCACCACTCGGTCCTTCGGCGGCTTCGGCGTCTCCCGCTCGATATTCGCCGCCTTCAGCTCCACGACCCGATCCTCAGCCTCCTGGCGCAACTCCTCGAACTGCGCTGCGGCCTCGTCGTCGCCCTCGGCCTCCGCGTCACGCCCATGCTGGTCGTATTCGTTCATCCAGCTGAGGATCTCGTTGGGGTCAACGCTGGCCTCGATGAAGCCGCGCTCTGCCGCGAAGTCAAATGAGGCGGCGCACATCACGAACCCCGTGGACCGCGGCTCGCGCGGACGTCGGTCACGCAAACGTCGATCTCCTCGATGATGTCCCTCGTCCGAAGCCGGAAGGTCGGGGTCTGGGGCCCGGCCATGGCGGCCGACTGGTCCGCGCGGATGGAGCGAAGCTCGGACAGGTCGCTCGATCCGCGAACACGAGCACGAAGCCTGCGGAAGTCCTTGTCGAGTTGGGCGAGCGTGGCGTCGTCCTCGTCCGCGGGCTGATCGTCGTCCTCCTCGTCCGACTCGTTGTCGGATTCTTCTTCGTCATCGTCCTCCTCGTCGAAGGCGTCGTTCGCCTCGGTCTCTTCCTCGTCGTCGGTACCGAAGATGTTGTCGATGAATGCGTACTTGCCCATGGGATACTCCTGGTCAGGTTGGTTGGTTGAACGTGCTATTCGTCGTCGTCGCCGGAGAAGTCGGCGAGCTTGGCGGGGATGTACTCTCGGAACTCGCGGTCGAAGACGCGGCCGACAACGCGGTCGATCTTCGCGAAGTCGAGGATGACGTCGCCCTCCCGGACCGGCCGGTTGAGCACGCGGATCCCGTCGGCCTGGAGCACGCTCGCCGTCAGGTGCAGGAGCGCGAGCACGGCGGTGGCGTCGCTGTCGACGCGCGCCTTGGCGACGCGCTGCCCGAGCCGAAGCAGGACGTGGAACGACGGTGTTGCGCGCCCGGTCTCGAAGTGGGTGAGGGTCGGGCGGGAGACGCGGAGCATCGCGGCCATCTGCGCCTGGGTGAGGCCGAGGTCGGCGCGGATCACGGCGATGCAGCGCCCGAACAGTCCGCCCGCCTCCGCCGCGTCGAACTGCTCCTTCGCAAGGTGCTCCCCCGTCTCTTTCAACCTCTCTTTCACTCCCCCCCTCCACTACTCTCACTATGCTCGCAACACACACGCATGCTCGCTCGCACGCACAACAGACACACACACACACACACACACACACACACACAC
>CAIKNO010000305.1 GCA_903828805.1 uncultured Sandaracinus sp.
AACTGCGGATGATCCTTCAGGAACAGACGCTCTGATCTTGCGTATCTCAGCACGAGGCCCCCTTGATTGACAGTCGCGAGCTTAGGGCCCGCGTATGAATAACTCGGTCGCTCACGGGGCGAGCACCCGTGGGCGGATGGTGTAGTTCCAATCGCCATGGAAGTCGTCCCTCTCGATGTTGAGCGTCCGCATTTCCTTCGGCGAGATTCTCTTGCCGGTCGGGTAGCGTCGTTTGTCGAGCTTGGCACGGACGACGAGCCCTCCGCGCGTGGTCGTGTTGCCGATGAGGTTCACGACGGTTTCGTAGGTTCGCAGTGGTCGACCGCGCCAGTTCAACGTGATGAATGAGAAGAGGCGGTGTTCGATCTTGTTCCACTTGCTGGTGCCGGGGGGGAAGTGGCTCACGTGGATGGACATGCCCAGCTTGTCGGCGAGGCGCTGAAGCTCGACCTTCCACACGCGCGGGCGATGACCATTGCTGCCGCCCGCATCGGCAGTGATAAAGAGTTCTTTCGCGCCGGAGTAGCGCTTCTGGCCAACGAGTTTCCACCACGCCTCGATCGACGCGACCGCGAATACGGGCGTGTCGTGGTCGGTGCCGACGTTGACGAAGCCACTGTTGTCGGCGACGTCGAATACGCCGTAGGGAATCGCCTTGCCGATCGCCTGGGTCGGGAAGTCGTGGACGTCGACGAGTTCCGGCGAGTCCTCTGGCTGCCACTCGACGCCTGCGTTCTTGAAGTTGCCGACGAGTTCCTTCTTCTTGGTGTCCACCGACACGAACGGCACGCCGCGCTTCACGCAGTCGTCGGCTTTCTCGCTGATGTTCTTGAACTGCGCGTCGCGGTCGGGGTGCTGCTTGCCCTCGACAGTCTTGTGCGTCGCCTGGAGGCTGTAGTCGTTGTCCCGCAGGAGACGCGCGATGGTCTTGTCGCCGACGCGGATCCCATAGGTGTCGAACATCTCCGCCGAGAGCACATGCGTGCTCTTGCTCGTCCAGCGGAGCGACGATTCCGGATCTCCGCGTGTCGCTGGAGCCACGAGCTTGAGCAACGCCGGGACGAGATCGGGATGAACCTCCTCGTGCGGCCGTCGGCCGCCGCCCTTTCGGCGAACCTTGACGATCCGGTCGGCGTCAACACCATCGCGCAGCTCGCGTGCTCCGATTCCAATCGTGCTTCGCGCGATCCCAGTGGCGCGCGAGACGATGGCGATGCCGCCACGGCCGATCGCCTCGGCCTCAGCCGCCGCCCAAAGGCGCGTCATGCGCTCGTCCATGGTGGCCTCGAGCCGGAGGTGCTTCCGGCGAACGTCCGCTTCGTGCTTTGCTCGGGCTTCCTGCTTCACCAGTACGGTAGATCACACCTCGACGACGAATGCGATCCCCGGATCAGCAACGAGTCCACCGCTTCGGATCGACTTGTTCATACGCGGGCCCTTAACACCCCGCGGCGTTCTTGTTCGACTCAACGTTCCTGAGGCAGAGCGACGAGGGCGACAACGCGTTCGCACGCCCCGGAGACCGAGAGGCCGCCGTGCCAGCAATAAACGACCCGGTGCCGCTCGAACGCGTCGCACGCTCGTATCCACGCCGCGCGCCGCCCTCGGGTGCGCTCACTCCGGGTCGCGCCGGAGGCGCGCGAGCTCCCCCTCGAGCCGCACGATCTCGGCATACGCGGCCCTGGCGCGCTCGGCCTCGATGCGGGCGCGCTCGGCCTCGGCGTCGCGCTCGGCCTCGGCGTCGCGCTCGGCGGTGATGTCGTCGAGCCTCTGCTCGAGGCGGGCGGCGAGGTGCTGGGGCGGCAGGAGCTCGGCGTTGGCGTGGAAGAAGCGGAGGCTGCCCCCCAGGAGCGCGAGGTCGAGGCCGAGGACCTCGCTCGGGTAGCGCCCGGCCTGCGGGAGGATGCGCGCGTAGGTGCGCGCACCCGACGGCGGAAGCCGGTAGCCGAGCAGGTGCTGGCGCGCCCGGTCGTAGATGAAGTACTCGGGAATTCCGAGCCGGGCGTAGCGGGCGACGTTCAGCTCGGCGTCCTTCTTCCGGTCGCCGCCGACGTGGACCTCGAGCACCCACTCGAGGCCCTTGCCCTCGGCGCTCACGACCCAGGTCGTCCGGTCGTGCACCGGGACGTCCCGGACCGCGAGGACGTCTGGCGCGAAGCGCGCCTCGCCGGGGTAGTAGGTCGTCAGCTCGGCGGTGACGTACACCGAGCGCCCGAGCCGCCGGTACCACTCGCGCAGCGTGGCGCGCGCGTCGTTCTTCGCGTCGTAGTGTCGATCGCCCTCGGGCGGCGAGGCCTCGGCCTCGCCCATCGCGGCCGGCAGCGCCTCGACCACCGCCGCCCGCTCGGCCTCAGACAGCCGCGCCCACGCGTCCTCGGTGGGCGCGCGCGGAGGTTCGAGGCGGGCATCCGGACCATCGTGCCGCATCGCCGCAGTGTCGCACGGAGCGCCCGCGTTCGACTCGGTCGCCGCCGTCGAGCGCCACCGAACGAGCGTCGAGGTGCGCGAGGGCACGCGCGGTCGGGAGGCCCTCGGTCCCGACGACCTCGACGAGACGGGTCGCGGCGTGAAAGGCCCCGGATGCATTTGATGCCAGCCGGAGCGCGGGACGGTGCAGAATCGCTCCGTGAACCGAGACGACACGCCCCGCGTGAACGCCCGCGCCCTCGCCGTCCTCGGGGCTTTGTGCGCCTGCTTCGTGCTGGTGTACGCCAGGGCGGCCGGGTTCGGGTACGTCTGGGACGACGTCGCGACGATCCAGGAGAACGCGGCGTTCGACGGGCCGCTGCTCGACGGGATCCGGGTCACGCAGCACGGGCACATCGACCCTTCGCTCACCGGCCTGCCCGGCCAGCGACCGGCGCACGAGAGCTACCGGCCCCTGCTCTTCCTCACGTTCGCGACCGAGGTGCGGCTCTTCGGACGCTCGCCCATGGCGATGCACGTCACGAACGTGATCCTCGGCGTGCTCGCCATCGTGCTGGCGTTCGACGTGGCGCGGCGGCTGCTGGGCTCGGTGCGGGCGGGGCTCTTCGCGGCCGCGCTCTTCGCGCTCCATCCGCTGCAGGTCGAGTCCGTCTGCTACGTGTCGGCGCGCGCCGACGTCCTCGCGGGGCTCCTCGCGCTGGCGAGCCTCGCGCTGGCGCTCCGCGGGCTCGGGCCGCTCGCCGCGCTCGCGTTCCTCGCGTCGCTCTTCACGAAGGAGGCCACGGTCGGGTTGCCTCTCGTGCTGCTCGGCGGGGCCTGGTTCCTGCGTCGACGCGAGCTGCTGCGGCCTTCCGCCTGGCTGCTGGGCGCGCTGCCTTTGTACGCGGGGCTGCGCTCCGTGCTCGTGGCCGCGGGGCCGAGCTCGCTCACGGGGAGCCGGCCCATCGTGAACGCGCTGCTCGAGCTGCCGGGGTTCTTCCTTCACTACGCGTCCCTCTTCGCGGTGCCGCGCGGGCTCTCGACGGTGCGGCCGCTCGCGCACTGGACCCTCGCCGGGTGGCTCTTGGTCGGGGTCCTTTCGGCCGTGATCGCGCTTGCGCTGCGGCGCGGGACGCTTCGCGCCGACCTCGCGGTGGCGGCGTTCGGGCTGCTCTTGTCGGGGGTCACGCTCGCGCCCGCGAGCGTGGTGGCGCTGATGATGGGCGTGGCCGCGGATCGCTATGCGTACCTGCCGGTGTTCGGCTTCTCGCTCGGCACCGCCGCGCTCGCGCTGCACGTGCTGCGCGGACGGCCGGAGATCGCGACCAGCCCCCTCGTGATGGGCCTCGCGGTCGTGACGCCGCTGACCCTCGCGGGGGTCTCGGCGGGCCAGGTCTCCACGTGGGCCTCGCCCGGCACGCTCTACGCGAACGCCGTGGACGCGGAGCCCACGAGCGCGATGGCGCATTACGGCCTCGGGCTCGTGCGCGCGAACGAGGGCCGATGGGCCGAGGCGCTGCCCGAGCTGCAGCGGGCCGTGGAGCTCGACCCGAACCACTCGCGCGCGCGGAACAACCTCGCGGTCGCCTGCCTGCACCTCGGCATGCTCGACCTCGCCGAGAGCACGCTGCGCGGCACGCTCGAGCGCGAGGGGCAGACCAATTTTCGCGCCTGGTACAACCTGTCCGAGCTGCATCGGATGCGCGGACAGACCGCCGAATCGTGCGACGCGCTGCGACACGCGGTCGCTGTCAACCCGGGGTACGCCCGCGCCGTCGCCGATCTGCGCGCGTGCGCCGAGGGCACGACGCCATGACGGAGGGGCGCCCGACGCTCTCGGTGGTGCTGCCCTCGTTTCACGGCGCGGCGCTGCTCGCGCGGCACGTGCCGACCTTGCTCGCGCACCTCGAGCAGCTCGGCGTCTCGCACGAGGTCGTCGTCGCCGACGACGGAACCCCGGACGAGGGCGCGACCGCGCGCATCGCCGCGGCGCTCGGGTGTCGCTACGTGCGGAACCCGACGAACGAAGGCAAGGGGGCCGCGGTGCGGCGCGGGATGCTCGCCGCGCGCGGGGACTATCGGATCTTCACCGACTGCGACGTGCCCTACGAGCTCGACGCGTTCGAGCGCTTCCTGCACTACCTCGACGCGAAGGAGTACCACTTCGTCACCGGGGACCGGACCCTCGAGGCGTCGTCGTACTACACCGAGATCCCGCGCCTGCGGACGCTCGGCAGCCACGTGTACTCGTTCCTCGTCGGGCGCTTCGTCGCGGGGGGATGGTTCGACACGCAGTGCGGCCTCAAGGGCTTCCGGGCGGCCGCGGCCGAGGACCTCTTCCGCGTGGGCAAGATCCCGGGCTTCGCGTTCGACGTGGAGCTCTTCTACGTGGCGCTCAAGCGCAACTACGACATCAAGCGCCTGCCGGTCCGGTTGCGGGTGCAGGAAGGATCGAGCGTGCGGATCGTGCGCGACGGACTCGCGATGACCGGGGACCTCGCGGTCATCCGATGGCATCAGCTCGCTGGTCACTACCGCCCGGTCTCGCCGGTCATCGTCGGCATCGACAGCTCGCCGCGCGGCGGGCAGGGAGAGGCGCGATGAGCGCGCGTCGCACCGGCGATTCGGTCGCGATCCCCGGCGACTACCAGCACCGGGCGCTCCACGAGGGCCCCGCGGTGCAGCGGTTCTGGCACCACGGGAAGCTCGCGGCGGCGGAGGCCGCGCTGCGCCCGGTGGCCGGCGACGTCGTGCTCGACGTGGGGTGCGGCTCGGGGGTGCTCTGCGCGCGGCTCGGGGCCCTCCCCGGCGTGCGGGTGCTCGGGGTGGACGCGAACGCCGACGCCATCGCGTTCGCGCGGCGCACCCATGCGGGGGAGCGCGTCGAGTTCCGGCTCGGGCTCGCGGACGAGCTCGCGCTCGAGGGGGAGGGGATCAACAAGATCGCGTTCCTCGAGGTGCTCGAGCATCTCCCGGAGGCGCAGGCCCGCGAGGCGCTCGAGGGCTTTCATGCGCTGCTGCCGGTCGGAGGACGCGTGGTGCTGAGCACCCCGAACGAGCAGAGCCTGTGGCCCCTGGTGGAGTGGACGATGGACCGGCTCCGGCTCGCGCCGACGATGGAAGGCGAGCAGCACGTGAGCGCGTGGACGCCCGCGTCGGTCGCCGCGCTGGCCCGGCGCGCGGGCTTCGAGGTCGAGCGCGTCGGGACGGTGCACCTGGTGGCCCCGTGGGCGGCGGCGCTCAGCACGCGGCTCGCCCATCGCCTGCACGCCTTCGAGCAGCGGCTCGCGGTGCCGTACGGCGCGCTCGTGATGGCGTCGCTCGTGAAGCGCGGGGCGGCGTAGGCGCGGGACGGCGCCGCGCGCGCCAGGGCGGCAGGCGCGTGCAGGCCGCACGCCCGGTCCGCGAACGAGGGCTGGAGAGGCCGCGCGCGGGACGACGTCGGGGGGGTGGATCTCCCGAGGACCGCGTGGTGGAGCGAGCCCGAGCAGGCCTTGAACGCGCGGCTCGCGAGCGGGCCCTCCGGGCTCTCGAGCGCGGACGCCGCAGCGCGGCTCAAGGCGGTCGGACCGAACGCCGTCGAGGCCCGCCGGAGGGCGACGTGGCTCTCCGCGTTCGCCACCCAACTGCGCAGTCCGCTCGTGCTCTTGCTGGTGTCGGCGGCGATCGTCTCGGCGTTCCTCCGGGCGTGGACCGACGCGGGCGTGGTCGTGACGATCGTGGTCGGGAGCGCGCTGCTCGGGACCTTCCACGAGTGGAGGGCCAGCGCGGCGGTGGAGGCCCTGCAGGCGCGGGTGAGCCTGCGCGCGAAGGTGGTCCGGGACGGGGTGACCGTCGCCCTGCCGGCCCGGGAGCTCGTCCCCGGCGACGTGATCGAGCTCGCCGCAGGGAGCCTCGTGCCCGCCGACGCGCGCGTGCTCACGGCCCGGGATTTCTTCGTCGGCGAGGCGATGCTGACCGGCGAGTCGTATCCGGTCGAGAAGGAGCCGGGCGTCGTGCCCGAGGCCGCGGGGCTCGCGCAGCGGACCAACGCGGTCTTCTTCGGCACCGCCGTGCGGAGCGGCACGGCCCACGCGGTCGTGGTGGAGACCGGCCGCCGCACCGAGCTCGGCGCCATCGCGCACACCCTCGCGCTGCGTCCTCCGGAGACCGAGTTCGAGTCGGGGCTGCGCCGCTTCGGGCTGCTGCTCACCGAGGTGATGGCGGCGCTCACGATCGCGGTGTTCGCGGTCAACGTGCTGCTCGATCGCCCCGCGATCGAGGCGCTGCTCTTCGCCATCGCGCTCGCGGTCGGGATCTCGCCCGAGCTGCTGCCGGCGATCCTCTCGGTGACGCTGTCCCGGGGCGCGACGCGGATGGCCGCGCGCGGGGTGATCGTGAAGCGACTGGCGTCCATCGAGAACCTGGGCGCGATGGACGTGCTCTGCACCGACAAGACCGGCACGCTGACCGAGGGCGTCGTGCAGCTCGACGCCGCGCTCGACCCCGAAGGAAGGCCGAGCCCGCGCGTGCTCGCGCTCGCGGGCGCGAACGCGCGCCTGCAGACCGGGCTTCCGAACCCTCTGGACGAGGCGATCCTGCGGGCTTCGGACGCGGCGGGCGTGGGCCTCTCGGGGCTCGAGAAGCTCGACGAGATCCCTTATGATTTTCAGCGAAAACGACTGGGCGTGGTCGTCTCGGAGGGCGGACGTCCGACGCTGATCGTCAAGGGCGCGTTCGAGGCGGTGCTCTCGGTCTGCACCGCCGTGCGACTGGACGCGCGGCCCGCGGGGGAGGCTGCGGTCCCGCTCGACGAGGCGCGACGGGCCGCGCTGCGCGCGCGCGTCGAGGCCTGGTCCGCGGACGGACTGCGGGTGCTGCCGGTGGCGACCCGCGCGGTCGAGCCGCGCGCGCGCTGGACCAAGGAGGACGAGCGCGACCTCGTGCTCGAGGGGTTCTTGCGCTTCCTCGATCCGCCGAAGGAAGGCGTGACCGAGGTCGTGCGCGCGCTCGAGGGCTTGGGGGTCGAGCTCAAGATCGTGACGGGCGACGCCCGCGGGGTGGCCGAGCACCTCGCCCGGACGGTGGACCTGCGGGTCGCGGGCGTCATGACGGGGGCGGACGTGGCGCTGCTCAGCCACGAGGCGCTCGCGCAGCGGGCCGAGCGCACGACGATCTTCGCCGAGGTGGATCCGACGCAGAAGGAGCGGATCATCGTGGCGCTGCGCCGCCGCGGCCACGTCGTGGGCTACGTGGGCGACGGCATCAACGACGCCCCGGCGCTGCACGCGGCCGACGTCGCGATCTCCGTCGAAGGGGCGACCGACGTCGCGCGCGAGGCCGCGGACTTCGTGCTCGGTCGGCGCGATCTCGACGTGCTGCGCGCCGGGGTGGAGGCGGGCCGCACGACGTTCCGGAACACGCTGAAGTACGTGCACATGACGACGAGCGCGAACTTCGGGAACATGGTGAGCATGGCGGTGGCCTCGAGCTGGCTGCCCTTCCTGCCCCTGCTCGCCAAGCAGATCCTGCTCAACAACTTCCTGTCCGATCTGCCGCAGATGACGGTGGCCGGGGACGCGGTCGATCAGGAGCAGCAGGCGCGCCCGCAGCGCTGGGACGTGAGGGCGATCCGCGACTTCATGATCGTGTTCGGGCTCGTCAGCTCGGTGTTCGATCTGCTGACGTTCGCGCTGCTCCGCACGCTCGGGGCGAGCGCTTCGGAGTTCCGCACCGCGTGGTTCGTGGAGTCGCTGCTGACGGAGCTGGGGATCGCGTTCGTCGTGCGCACGATGCGGCCCTTCTGGAGGTCGAGGCCGAGCCTCGGACTCGGGCTCTCGAGCGCCGCGGTCGCCGCGCTGACCGTCGCCTTGCCGTGGCTGCCGGGCGCGGGCGTCTTCGGGTTGGTGCCGCTGCACCCCGGATGGATCGGTCTCGTGCTGGGGATCACGGCCGTGTACCTGCTGGTCTCGGAAGTCGTGAAGCAGAAGGTCTGGGTGCAGCGGATGCACGAGGGGGTGCGGACGCCGACGCACCGGTGAGCGCGCGCGGGGCTGGGCGGGGTGGCGGGCGCGCCTTCGCTCGTGCCCTTCGCCGACATCGAGGCCATCGTCATCCACCGGGAGCTGCGCGCCGTCGGCAAGTTCGGGTCCACGCTCGCCGGCACGGTGCGCGCGCGCCTCGCGGGAGGCGGCTTCCTCGAGCTTTTCGACGCCCCCCTGCACACGCAGCTGCGGGACTCTCCGCTCCGGCTCAGCGTGATGCTCGGGGTGCCGCTCGTGGACCCGCCGCTCGTCGAGTGAACGGCGGCCTCGAGGTCGGCGAGCGCGGCCGTTGCGGGACGCTACCCAGCCGCGCCGATCCAGGCTAGTCCTGCCGCACCGTCATGATCCGAACGCCGCGCGGCATCGCGCCCGAGCTGCTGGTGTCGCAGGTGCGAAACACCATGCCGTACCTCTTCGACGCGGAGGCCCCGTCGCCTGCGGCGCTGCCGCCGGTGGCCACGGTCCGTGGCTTCGCGGACGGAGCGACGCTCTCGCACTTCGAGTACTTCGAGCTCTGCCTGAGCTGCCACTACCTCACCTGCGCGACGCCGGTGCCGACGGACGTCGACAACCAGATCCGCTCCAAGCTCTGGCCCGAGGGCCTGCCGCTCGCGACCGCGCTCGAGATGGGCCGGCTCGTGCTCTCGAGCCACGGCTGGGACTTCACGCTGGTCAGCCACCGCGTCAGCCCCGGCGCGCGGGGCACGGAGTGGGAGCACGCGCCGCTGCACGGACACTTCGGCGAGTGGTTCACGGTGGCGAGCGCGGCCTACGCGGCGTTGCGAAGGTACCGGGCGGCCGACGCGAAGGCCCTGCGCGCGGAGCTCTTTCAGGCCATCGCCGCCGAGACCGAGCGGCACGCGAACGTGTTCGGCTCGCTGTGGCGTGGCGGCGACGGAGTCGGCGCGCTCAAGGCGGCCGCGAGCATCGCGCACAACTTCGGCGATCTCGACCGCGTCATGGACATGTGGGCGCTGCCCATCGAGGACCCGCTGCGGCTCCGCTTCCACAAGCTGACCGCGACGCCCTTCGATCCCGAAGGAACGCTGCGCTTCCAGGGACGGCTGTGGGCGGCGGGTGAGCTCTACAAGTCCGACATCGCCGGGTCGTCGATGGCGCTCGAGAACCATCGGCACTTCGCGCTGCGCAAGCCGCGCGCGCTTCGCTCCCTGCCCTCGCTCCGGGTCCCGCTCGGGCCCTTCTTCGACGGCTGGGGCCAGGAGGTCGCGCAACGGCTCGAAGGCGAGGCGCTGCGTGAGGTGGCGTTGGCGCTCGCGGACGGCTGGGAGCGCGCCCCCAAGACGTTCGGGTACGCGCGCGGGCTGCGCGGGATCTTCGAAGCGCACCCCGCGCTGCGGGACGACGAGCGGCTCGCCGAGCTGTGGAGAACCGCGCGCGTCCGGGCGGTGCTCGAGCCGAGCCGCGAGGCGTTCGAGGCGGGCTGGGCATCGGCCGCGCTCGCGTGGCTCGAGGAGATTCCTTCGCGGGCTTGAGGTCGGGAAGGCCCGGCGCGGCGTGAGGCACGCTCCGCGGAACGGAGGGGCGCAGGCAGCCCCGCAGGACGGGCCGACACGGGCGCCTCGCTGCGTTAGAGTCGCGCCGTGCGAACGGTACGACTGGCGAGCCCGGAGCTCGGAGACGAAGAACAGGCGGCGATCGCCCGCGTCCTGCGCAGCGGCATGCTGGTGCAGGGACGCGAGGTGGAGGCCTTCGAGCGCGCGGTCGCCGAGCGTTGCGGGCGGGCCTTCGGGGTCGCCGTGTCGTCGGGCACCGCGGCGCTGGAGCTCGCCCTGCGCGTCCTCGGGATCGAGGGCGGCGAGGTGTTGATGCCGGACGTCAGCTGGCCCTCGCCGGCGCACGCCGCATGCCTGGTCGGCGCGACGCCCGCGCTGCTCGACGTGCACCCCGGCGAATGGAACGCGGGCGCTTTGGATTTCGCCCGGGGTCGGTCGGCCTCGACGCGGGCGGCCGTCGTCATCGATCAGTTCGGGGTGCCGTCGCGGCATCGCGAGATCGCCGCTGCGCTGCCCGGGATTCCGATCATCGAGGACGCCGCGTGCGCCATCGGCAGCACGCTCGACGGACGGCCCTGTGGGTCCTTCGGGCTCGTGTCGTGCCTCAGCCTGCACCCGCGCAAGGTCATCACCACCGGCGAGGGCGGGCTCTGCCTGACCGACGATCCGCGGCTCGCCGACGCGCTTCGGATCCTGCGGAACCACGGGCAGGTGACGGCCGGGGTGTTCGAGCGGCCGGGCCCGAACCTGCGCTTGACCGAGATGCAGGCGGCGATGGGCCTGGTCCAGCTCGGGCGGCTCGACGCCATCGTGGAGCGCCGACGGGCGGTCGCCACGGCGTACCGCGCAGCGCTCCCCGATCAGGCCCCGGGCCTCGCGACCCAGGCCCTGCCGGAGGGGGCGACCCGGAACGAGCAGACCTTCGGGGTGGTGCTGCCCCCGCCCTTCGGCGCGGCCGACCGGGACGCGCTGATCGCCGCGATGAAGGCCCGCGGCGTCGAGGCCGGGCGCCTCTCGTACGCGATGCACACGCTGCCGAGCCTGCACGCGGCGCGCACCGAGGCCGCCTATCCGCACGCGGACGCGCTGGTCGCGCGCGGCCTGGCCCTGCCCCTGCACACCCGGATGGACGACGAGGACGTCGCGCAGGTCCTGCAGGCCCTCGCCGATGCGTGGGGCGCGATGCTAGATTCCGGGCCGGTTTCGTCATGAGCGACACGCCCGTGATCCAGATCGAGGGCCTGACCAAGACGTTCCGGGTCGGGTTCTTCCGGAAGAAGGTCGAGGCCGTCCGCGGCATCGACTTCGAGGTCCGCAAGGGCGAGATCTTCGGGCTGCTCGGCCCCAACGGGGCCGGCAAGACGACGACGATCAAGACGCTGTTGCGGCTGATCTTTCCGACCTCCGGGCACGTCCGGCTCTTCGGCAGCCTGAGCCCCGGACCGGACGCGATGCGCCGCCTCGGGTACCTCCCCGAGTCGCCTTACGTGTACCAGTACCTGCGCGCCGAGGAGTTCCTCGACCTCTGCGGACGGCTCTACGGGATGGGGCCGAAGGAGCGCGCAGCGCGCAGCGCGCGCCTGATCGAGAAGGTGGGTCTGGGGGGCGCGACCGACCGGCCCATCGGGCGCTTCTCCAAGGGCATGCTGCAGCGCATCGGGCTCGCGCAGGCGCTCCTTCACGACCCCGAGCTGCTGATCCTCGACGAGCCGATGAGCGGCCTCGACCCGATCGGACGCAAGGAGG
>CAIKNO010000306.1 GCA_903828805.1 uncultured Sandaracinus sp.
CGGCGGCGGCGGCCATCGCGTCGCGGTACTCGGCGGAAGGGTAGGCCGCGAGTCCCCAGGCCTCGTAGGCGAACCAGTACGCGGCGGCGAAGACGATGGACGCGAAGTAGAGGCCGAGCCACCAGCGGGGCAACTCGTTGTCGGCCTCGAGGATCCCGTCGTAGACGTGGACGATCTTCCCCTGGATGGGGTCCTGCAGGTCAGGGTTCGACATGGTTCGACTCCTCCTCGAGCACGAGGGACGCCGTGCGATCCATCTCCTCGCGCCGCGCGCGGAGCACGCGCACGAGCACCGAGACGAACACCGCAAGGAACAAGAGCATCGCGACGAGCGGGGCCGCCATCACCGGACTCCGCTGGAAGAACTCGAACGACAGATCCCTCATCGCCCGGGCCCTCCGACCGAGGGGCTCGCGTCGGCCACGGGGGCCGCCGCCGGTGCGCCGTCGGCCGCGGGGGTCCGTGGCTGCTCGTGGCCGAGCCGCTGCAGGTACGCCACGAGCGCCACGAGCTGGGACTCGGGATCGACCTCGGCTTCGCCGCGGAGTCCGTCGGCGATGCGCTGCCCCTCGGCGCGCGCGTCCCTTTCGGCGTGGGCCACGCTCGCTTCGTCGTAGGGCACCCCGAGGGTCTGGAGGGCCCTCAGCTTCCCGTGGGTCGCGCCGAAATCGACGCGCGCGGTCGCGAGGTGCGCGTAGGCGGGCATGATCGAGCCCGGTGAGGTCGCGCGCGGATCGAGCATGTGCTGCACGTGCCAGACGTCGGGGTAGCGGCCCCCCTCGCGCGCGAGGTCGGGCCCCGTGCGCTTGGACCCCCACTGGAACGGGTGATCCCACGCGCTGTCGTCGGCGTCGGAGACGGCACCGTACCGGGCCGACTCCCACGCGAAGGGTCGGATCATCTGCGAGTGGCAGGTGTAACAACCCTCGGACACGTAGACGTCGCGGCCCTCGACCTCCAGCGCCGTGTACGGCTGCTGCTGGGTCGAGGCGCGCTCGCGGCTGCCGATGACGACCGTGGGCAGGATCTCGGCGACCCCTCCGACCAGCGCGGCCAGGACCGTCAGGGACGTGAAGATCAGCGCCCGGCCCTCGAGGATGCTGTGCCACTCCTGCGTGCCGTCCTGTCGCCCCAGGCGGAGCGCCACGGACGCGAGCACCGCCATGCCGACGACGATCGAGGCCAGCACCACCGACGCGAACTGGTTCACGACGGCGGTCGCGCCGGCCGCGATGCCGAGCGACACCGTCCAGAGCACCTGCGGCGCGAGCACGATGTCCTTCCAGGGCACCTCGCGCGTCGGCGTCGTGTCGATCATCACCTCGACCGACGTCGTCACGGGCGTCCCGAGCCGCGCCGTCATGACGAGGTTCCAGGTCATGACGATGAACCCGACGAGGTAGATCGAGCCCCCGATGAGGCGCATCCAGTACATCGGGACGACGGCGACGACCGTCTCGACGAAGTTCGGGTAGAGCAGCCCGCCGCCTTCCGCCTCCGCGCGCCACATCAGGCCCTGCGTGATGCCCGACGCGTACATGGCCGCGACGTAGAGCAGGATCCCGAACGTGCCGATCCAGAAGTGGAAGTTCGCCGCCGCGATCGAGTGCAGAGGCCGGCCGTAGAGGCGCGGAACGAGCCAGTAGAAGACGCCGGCC
>CAIKNO010000307.1 GCA_903828805.1 uncultured Sandaracinus sp.
GTCCACCGCGGGCGAGGCATCGAGCAGGACCGAGCCGCCGTCCTGCGGGGCCATCCCGGCATCCGCGGCCGGCTCGTCGCCCCCGCCGCACCCGGTGGCGCCGACCAGGACAGCCACGATTCCCCACTTCACCATCTCGGCTCTCGACACGTCGCGGCTCCTTGGAGGTCTCCGAGCCCGCGCGACCCCACCCGGGGTCTGCAGGACAGGATCGGTCGCGAGTGTGGGCTCGAACCCGGCCCTCGCAAGCACACCACGCCCCCCGGAGCGGCGTGCTGCGTCAGCCCGCCCAGCGGAAGGTCGCGTGCCGGGCCATCAGGCCCAGCTGCAACGCCGCGAAGACGAGCAGCACCAGGACGCATGCAGGGAGCCGCGCGGATCGAGGAGGCGCGCCGCGCTCGGCGTCCGGAGCGCAGCGGCATTCTCTGGCGCACGGCGGGCCTGCGGTGCGAGACTCGAACGCCCGCGGGCCCTGTTGGCGCGTGGCCCCCCGACCACGCCGGCGTGCCGTGGGCACGCCCCCGTGGGTACCGTGAATGCCGGATCGCGGCGAAGACACCGTTCCGATCCCACGAAGGAGGTTCTCGATGACCACCCGCTCCGCCCTCTCGCTCCCCCTGCTCGGTCCGACCTCCGCGCGGCCCTGGATCACTCTTGCCCTGGTCGCGATGCTCGGCGGATGCGGCGGTGAGTCGCCACCTCCCGCGCCCGTCGACGGAGCCGCGCCGGCGCTCGACGGCGGCACGGACCCGGGCACCGACGCGTCGGTCGAGGCGGATGCGGCGGTGGACCCGGACGCCGCGATGGCCACGGATGCCGCGGTGGACCCGGACGCCGGCACCTCCGACTGCCCGCAGGCCTCGACGTTCCTCGACGTGAGCGGGGGCTCCGCGGGCGCTTCGTACCCCTCGCCCACCCTGTCGGCGCGGTGCGAGGGTGACTTCGTGATCGTCGATGCGAACGGCATCATCGGATACACGTTCGTGCCCATGACGCCGAACCCGCTGACGGCGCAGACCTACAGCTGGCGGCTCCCGCGCCGTCCTTTGGCCGCGGCCGCCACGACCGCGGTCCCGCTGGTCGGCACGACCGGGATCGCCGTCAACGGCATGCCGCTCTACGGGCCGACCGAGGCCCCCATGATGGGCTCGAGCGATCCCTTCCTCGACGGCATCCTCGACTACTGCAACGGCCACACCGCGCCCGGCGGCGTGTACCACTACCACGCGCCGCCCGAGTGTCTGTTCACCGACTACGAGGGGCAGACGCACCTCGTGGTGGGGTACGCGTTCGACGGCTTCCCGATCCTGGCGCCCTTCGAGTGCACCGATGCCGCGTGCACCACGACCCGCGAGCTGCACAGCAGCTACGTCGAGCGCGCCGGGTACCGCACGACCATCACGAACTCGTGGGACGGCCACCAGTACCAGGCGGGCCATGGCGACCTCGACGAGTGCAACGGCAAGACCCTGCCGAGCGGCGAGTACGTCTACTACGCGACCCGTGAGTTCCCGTACTTCATGGGCTGCTTCCGCGGGACGCCGCAGGCCAACTCCGGCGGCGGCGGCGGCGGCGGCGGCATGATGATGGGCGGCGGCGGCGCGCTGCCGATGTGCACCCCCGGGATGACCATGATGTGCTGCGGCGACGGCGTCTGCGGCGGCCCCGAGACGGCGGCGAACTGCGCGGCCGACTGCGGATGAGCGACCGGCCCCGTGCGCGGGTGGGCGCGCTGCTCCTGCTCGCATCGGGCGCGTGCGTGGCCCACGCCGCGTGCGCGGGGCCGGCCGCGCTCCCGCCCGAGGGCGCGGTGCTGAGCGCGGCGCGTTTCGATCTCGCGTGGGCGAACGGCCGCGCGGTGCGACAGGACGACGGGGCCCTGCGGTGGGTGACGGACCGCGGCCACGAGGTGACGCTCCGGCGCGGGCAGCTCGCGACCTATGCGAGCTCGATCGCGGAGTGCGATCCGGGGGTGCTGGCGTCGCTGCTCGCGCCGCTGGGCCCCGGCCTCGCGCACGCGGGACACGGGGAGGCGGCGGACCCCTCGACGGTCGCGGGCGTCATCGAGACGATCGGCGCGGAGGTCCCGCTGGCGCAGGGCGCGAGCGCCTTCGCGCCGAAGGACTACTGCCGGGCGCATTGGGTCGCCGCGCCGGCCGACGCCTCGACGCGGGGCGCGGTCGAGGCCGGCATGGAGGGCGCGTCGCTGGTGCTCGAGGGAGAGTGGTCCCGCGGCGGCGCGACCGGCACGTTCGCGTGGCGCAGCACGGTCGCCACGGGCGCCCTGCAGGAGCTTCCGCCGTTGACCGGCAGCGCGGTGCACGTGACGGTCGTTCGCTCGCTCGACACGCTGCTCGACGGCATCGACTTCGAGTCCGCGACGACCGCCAGCGCGGGCCGCGCGGTGCTCCTCAACCTCGCGCTCCAGACGCTGATCGAAGCGCGCCCGGACTGA
>CAIKNO010000308.1 GCA_903828805.1 uncultured Sandaracinus sp.
CCCCCGTCGCTGCACGGAAAGATGGCCAGCACCGCGTCCCCGATGAACTTCAAGATCTCGCCGCCGTGGGCCTCCACCGCCGCGCCGACGACCTCGAAGTGCGCATCGAGCACGGCGACCACCGTCTCGGGCGGGTGATGGTCGCTGAGCGTCGTGAAATTGCGCAGGTCCGAGAACCAGATGGCCGCGTCGAGGCTCTCTCCGGTGCCCCGGCGGAAGGCCCCGCGCAACACCCGCGACGCCGCGTTCGGTCCGAGGTAGACCGAGAGCAGCGAGGTCATCGAGTACCGGAGCGACTCGACCTCGACCCGCATCGCGGCCAGCGGCAGGATCGTGCGCAGCGCGGCCATCTCCGGCTCCGTGAAGCCCGAGGGCCGGTCGCTCGCGCAGGAGATGCACGCGATGCGGCCGTCGCCGAAGCGCACGCCGTTGACGATGTAGTCGGTGGCGCCATCGCGATGCAGCGTCTCGAGGATCGGGAAGCTGGCCCGCTCCTCGGGGATCCACAGGCGCCGTCGAATCCTTCGTTCACCGTCGAGAATGCTCGCGATCGGGCTGTCCCGGAACTCGGGGCTGTCGAGCAGACCGTGGGGCATCGTGCGCGACCGGAGGCCCTGGCCGCGCACCCAGATGAGCTCGCGGCCGTGGATCTCCGGGTGTGCGGTGAAGATGCTCGTGCCGATCCGGCAGACCGGAAGACCGTGGGCGTCGAGCAAGGCCCCGAGCGCCACGGTGCTGTCCTCGATCGAGAGGGAACGGCAGGCTTCGCTGCCGAACCACGCGACGATCTCCTCCATGGCGAGGCGAGGGTCCTTGGCGTCTTCGGTCGTCATCTCGGTCTCTCGTCGTTCGGTCCCGGTCCGGCCTCGCATGCCCGCGTTCGCGCCAGGCCCGCCCGGAATCACTCGGCGGCGGGGTCCTCGCTGCGCGGCACGCGCAACTGCACGAGGCGGTCCTTCTGGATTCGCTGCGCGGTCTGCGGCTCGACGAAGTCGGAGTGGCAGAGGCCCTTGCCGACCTCGGCGTCCACGGCCTTGCGGGTCTTGCTGGCGAGCTTGTGGATCTCCTGGGGAGAGAGCACGCCACGCTGCTCGAGCACGCGCTGCTGCTCGGGCGTGAGCGCCGCGCTCTTGACGGCCCGCTCGCGCTGCATCGCCTCGTCCTTGCCGCTGGTGAACTCGACGATCTCCTTGCTGATGCGGACGCTGCACCAGTCGTGGCCGCACATGGCGCAGAAGTCGGTGTCCACGTCGAGGTCTTCGTCGTGCAAGGCGCGGGCGTATTCGCCGTCGAACGAGAGCTCGAAATGCTTCTCCCAGTTGAGCGCTGCGCGGGCCTTGGTGAGCTCGTCGTCCTGGTCGCGCGCGCCGGGGATGCCGAGCGCCACGTCGGCGGCGTGCGCGGCGATCTTGTACGCGATGCAGCCCTGCTTGACGTCGTCCTTCTTGGGCAGGCCGACGTGCTCCTTGGGGGTGACGTAGCAGAGCATGCTCGCGCCGTGGTAGCCCGCGGCCGTCGCGCCGATGCAGCTGGTGATGTGGTCGTAGCCGGGGAAGATGTCGGTCACGAGGGGCCCGAGCACGTAGAACGGCGCGCCGTGGCAGAGGGCGCGCTGGGCCTTCATGTTCCACTCGATCTGATCGAAGGGGACGTGGCCGGGACCTTCGACCATGACCTGCACCCCGCGCCGCCACGCGCGTTCGGTGAGCTCGCCGAGCGTCTCGAGCTCCGAGAGCTGGGCCGCGTCGGTGGCGTCCGCGAGGCCGCCGGGGCGGAGCCCGTCGCCGAGCGAGAAGCTGACGTCGTGCGCGCGCATCACGTCGCAGATGGCCTCGAAGTGCTCGTACATCGGGTTCTCGCGCCCGTGCACGATCATCCACTTCGCCAGCAGCGAGCCGCCGCGCGACACGATGCCGATGAGCCGCTGGTTCACGAGCGGCAGGTGCGCCCGGCGCACGCCCGCGTGGATCGTGAAGTAGTCGACGCCCTGTCGCGCCTGCTGCTCGAGGCTCTCGAGGATGACCTCGATGGTCAGGTCCTCGATCTTGCGGCCGAGGATCATCGAGTAGATCGGCACCGTGCCGATCGGCACCGTGCTCGCGCGGACGATGGCCTCGCGGCAGGCGTCGAGGTCGCCGCCGGTGGAGAGATCCATCACCGTGTCGGCGCCCCAGCGCACCGACCATCGCATCTTCTCGACCTCCTCGTCGGTGCCGCTCGAGACCGGCGAGGCGCCGAGGTTGGCGTTGATCTTCGTGCGGCTCGCGCGGCCGATCGCCATCGGGTCGAGGGCGAAGCCGAGGTGCGCGCGGTTCGCGGGGATGATGAGGCGCCCGGCGGCGACTTCGTCCCGCACTTGCTCGGGGCTGAGGTGACCTTCCCGGGCGGCGACGCGGGCCATCTCCTTCGTGACGGTGCCGAGGCGCGCGTGCTCGAGCTGGGTCACCGCCACGAAGCCTGCGGGGGCCACCGCGAACCCCGTCGCGTCGTCGCGTCGCCAGCCCTCGGGCAGGAAGTCCCACGCGGTCTTGCCGCTCGGGGCGGGCATGCCGGGCGTGTCGGGCGAGCTGAACGCGAGCGGACCGCCGACGTCGGGGGCGTTCGCGAAGGAGCCGGGCGAGGTGCCCTGGGCGCGGGTCGAGGGGTTGTGCGCACCGCGCAGCGGCAGCGAGGGCCTTCCAGCGAGCATGACGTTCCGTGCCTCCGCGGCGGGCGTGCCCACCGTCGTCGTCGCGTTCCCTACGCCGGTCCGAACCGGATCAGGTTCACGGGTGCTTCTCAGCGAGGCCCGACCATCGGACCCCGCGCCCCGAGCGACGGCGGGAGGCTAGCATGGCGCGCGGTGCGCGGGCTCAGCCGAGCGAGCCCTCCCAGACGCGGTACGAGATGACCAGCTCGTCCCCCTCGGCCGGACGGTAGCTCGGGCCGAAGAACACGATCGCGCGCGTCGCCGGGTCGTAGTCGAATCCGTTCTGCCGGGACCGGGGGACGTCCAGACCGCGCACCCGCACCTTGAGGGTGCTGGTGATCGGCGATCGGGCCAGCGTGTACGGGCTCGCGCTGCCGATGACCGCCGCGACGACCCTCGACATCGCCGCCGCGACGTCGGCGTCGGTCGCCGTCGTGATGTCGAGGAAGGCGCCGCCGTTGCCCACGATCACGCAGCGCCGCATGTCGCGCGGGTCGGCGGGATCGCAGCTCGGCACGGAGCGGACGGCGTTGACGAGGCCGAACGTGAGGATCTCGTGGTCGCGCATGTAGGCGATGGCCGCGGCGAGCTGCTCGGGATACGTGCG
>CAIKNO010000309.1 GCA_903828805.1 uncultured Sandaracinus sp.
GCCGCCCCAGCCCGCCCGTGGTGGGCCCCGGCCGAGGGGAGCGACTGACGCTTCCGGAGCGCGGCGCACCGGAGACCTCCGGTGCGCGCGCTCCGCCGATGAATCGACGAGGACCGGCCCCGGGGACCAACGCAGGCCCCCGGGTCGGGCGGTTCACGGGCTTGGGTCGGACAGGGCGCGCGCGCCCTATGGAGGCGCCAGAGGCAGCCTTCAGCGGCGTGCGTACCGGGGATCGCCGGGCTTGAGGGCGAGTACCACCGTGATGTCGTCGAAACGAACGGACACCGATCGAGCGCTCACGCCGTAGCGCTTCGCGACCGAGGTTCGAGACACTCCGTCGAGGCCGTGGAGTCGAGCGATCGCGTATTCGACCGCCGCCGCACACACGTCGGGCTTCGCCGCCCCCCTCGGATCACCACGCCCGTCGCGATAATCAACCCACAACCGCCGAGCCCTCGCGAGGTGATCGGACGAGAAGCCGCCCTCCCCCATCACGCGCTCGAGCAGAACGACCACCGCCTCACCTGCAGCGCCGGCCACCCCTTCTCCGCCGTCGGCCCGCACCCGTCCAGCAGACGACCGCCCCTCGACCGCGGGACGACGTTCGACAGGGGGCTCGCCCGACTCTGGACGGGTACCCTCCAGCCGGCGCCGGCCACCTCGAGGTCCGGGAACGCCCCCCACTCCGCGTGCGCCCGCAGACTCGGCCGGAAGACCTGTGCGGCCCGACGTCGCGCGGGACGGTTCCAGGGCACGCCCCGTGGACTCGGAGGGGGTGGGCTCATGGACTTCGGTCCGCACCTGTCGCGGCCGCGACGGCGTTCGCGCGCGACCACGCGTTCCTGCCCCCGACACGAGGGCGACCCGAAGCGCATCGGCCGCGTCTCGAGGCGCGCCACGCTCGAGCCAATCGAGCAAGCGCCGAAGTTCCGGATTGCGGGGCTCTGCAGCGCAGGCGCCACGGGCCACGAGCAGCGCGTCCCCGAGGCGACCCACCCGCGCAAGGCAGTGTGAGAGCGAGGCACCGATCTCCGCATCGGGCGGACTCAACGCGTCGTGGGCCGCCTGAAGGTGTCGAAGCGCGGCCGCAGGGCGATCGAGCGCCACGTCGAGCAAGTGCCCGATGTTGTGGTGGTACCACGGGTTGCCGGCCGAGAGCGCGAGGGCCCGCCGATAGCTCGCGATCGCCGAGTGGAAGTTCGACAGCAGCGCGTGCGACAGCCCCATCAAGGCATGAACGTCGTCGTCCTCCCCGTGAGACGGCAACACCTGACGGAGGTGGAGCAAGGCCCGCCAGGGATGGTCCTCGACCCGGTACTCACCCAGTCGGCGGTGAGCGAACACGCTGGCGTCGGAACCGCGCGGAGCGAGCGCCACCAACCGCTCGAGAAGGGGCTCCACGACGCGGCGTCCCTGCCCTGCGGCGAGCGCCGTTTCGGCGTGGCGCAACAGTCGTTCGACGCCGCTCTCCTCGATCCGGCTCGACATGTTCTGGTCGTATAGACCGGCGATCCGAGCCCCGCAAGGGAGGCGAGGAAGGCCCCGTCGGGCGAGACGTCATCGGCGCGCGTCGCCGTCCCTGGCGCCCCCATCACGCCGAACGACCGCCACCAGGAAGCCGCCCAAGATGCCGATCGGATGGCGGCTCGCACGATGTTCCCAGCGACCGAGCCGAGGACCGACCAGCGGCCATCGATGCATGAAGGCAGCCGGCGTCCACACGCGCACGCCGTGGAATTCGGTCAGGGTGGCGCCGACGGGAATTCGGCGCCGGATCGCCACCGGGGAGTCCCAGCGGGTCTCCACGTCGGCTTCGGTGTGCGAACGGCCGATCTGACGTGCCCCCGCGATCTTGCGGGCCACGTATCGGAGACTCCACGGGTTGTAGAACTCGAGCAGCATCACGCCGCCAGGGCGCGTGACGCGCACCGCCTCGCGCAGCGCGGTGTCGATGTCGGGCACATGAGCGAGGACCTTGAAACTGTAGACGACGTCGAACGAGGCATCCGCGAACGGCAGCGCGACCGCGCTGCCCCGGACGACGTTCAAGCCACGATCCCGCGCACGCGCGATCATGCCGGGGGAGAGATCGACCCCGACCGCCCGGGAGGCAATCGGGGCAATGCGCGAGAGCAACAGCCCCGTGCCGCACCCCACCTCGAGCACCCGGGCGCCCGGCGCGTGCTCCGCCACCAGACCAGCCTCGATCCGATCGATGAGGGCGTGGTACCCGCGGTCGCGTCCGTCGTCGTAATGCGAACTGAAGTCGTCGTAGTATCGCTGGGTCGACGGTTCATCGCGCGTCATCGCAGCACCTCGTCGTAGAGAGCCTCGTACGCCGCGGCCATCACCGAGGGGTGAAACCGCTGTGCGGCGCACGTCCGAGCGCGGGCACCCGCCGCCCGCCGCGCGTCGTCGTCTTCGAGCCAGTGTGAGACCGCGTCCACCAAGGACTCCGGGGTCGCGGCCACCGCCCGCGCTCCACCGTCCTCGCACAGCTCCTCGGCTGCGCTTTGCGCCGCGACGACGATCGGCCGCGCCCGCCACATCGCCTCGATCAGCACGATGGGGAGGTCGACCTTTGCGCCGAGGTCCCGCGACGGCAATGCGACGATGTCTGCGGCCCCGAGCACGGCATGAATGGAGGGCGTTTCCCCGATCCAGTCGATGCGCCGTTCGACGCCGAGGCGTTCGGCCCGCACACGGAGGGTTTCGGCCGCGGCGCGGGTGGCGACACCCTTGTGGCGAAACGCGAGCCCCAGCCGCGCGTCCCGCCATCGCGGCAGCGAATCCACCAGGCGCGCGGCGCCGTCCCCACGCTCGAGGTCTCCAGGGAACACCACCCATGGCACCCCCTCGGGGACGCCCCAAATCCGCCGGACCTCGGCGCGTTCTCGCTCCTCGGGCACATCGAGCGGCGCGACGGCCGGGCCGATTCGAACGACGCCGCGGACGCCGCCCTCGCGCGCCAGGGCTTCGGTGTGGCGGGAGAGGACGACCGTACGATCAGCGAACGCCATGGACGGCTCGAAACGACCGCCGAGCGGCGCACACGGCACCGTATGCACCGAGGGCATCCGGCGCCCTCGAACCACCGCCCGGGCGACGCGCGAAGTCCGCAGATTCGGCTGAAAGAAGAAGTGCCAGCAGGCCCCGATGCGCGAACCGAGCGCAAGCCTCGCGAACACCCGGGCGGCGGCCAGGGGGGACAGCGCGTGGCCGACCTCCGACGCTCCGTACCAGGGCTCGACACGCCGCGACGTCGGGCCCGCGACAGCCCGCCTCCGACCGAGCAGCACGGGGGTGTGTCGAGTCATGCCACCGGACAGGTCCCGGACGAGCGTCTTGCTCCCGTCATTCCACGGGGGCTCGACGGGCTTCGAGATGAGGAGGATGTCCGCCATGGGAGGGAAGCAGCGATGGACGATTGACCTGGCCGCGGGCCTGCTCTAAGGGTCGAGCGTGGTCTACCACGCCGATTCCTCGGACGAAGACGAAGAGACGCTCGACGCCGACGGAGACGCGCCCGGCACCGGCCCCGAGGAGGCCGACCCTGCTCACCGCGAGGGGCGAAGACGGCGACTCGAGAAGATCCTGCCCGACATGCTTCGCCGGGCGATTGAAAAGGGACTCGAGACGGGGATCGGGACGCTCACGAACAGCCGCGAAGCCCTGCAGGGCGTCGTGCACCGGGCCGATCTTCCCAAGGAAGTCGCGTCGTACCTGTTCTCGCAGGTGGACGACACGAAGAACGCGATGGTCCGCGTCGTCGCTCGCGAGGTCCGGGAGTTCCTCGAGGCGGCCGACCTCGCGAAGGAGTTGCAGCGGGCCCTCACCAGCCTATCGTTCGAGATCCGTACGGAAATTCGTTTCATCCCGAACGAATCCGGCGGCGTCACACCGGACGTGAAGGCGCAGGTTGGAACGCAGCGAAAGGCCGCCGCCCCTCGCAAGGGCGGACGTCGGCCGTCGTCGACCGACGCCGAGGAAGACGAAGAGACCTGACGAGGTCCTACGAGGCGCGCCGCGGATGCAGGCCGAGCGCCAGACGGCGCGGCACCTCCGCGCGCTCGTCTCCGCCCTGCCGCCGGACCCGCTGCGTTCTCCCCGTCAGCGCGGGGGAAGCGCGCCTGCGGCCTGATCTCGAAGTTGCTCGGCCGCCTCTTGCTGACGTCGACGCATCCCGTCGAGCGAGCGGATCTCGCTCGGTCCTGGGCTCGCTCCGCGGCCCACCGCCGGCTCGCCCGGCGGCAGTTGCGGCACGGTGATCCGCGCGGCCGCAGCGCCTCCCTCGACCCTTCGAATGAGCACGCGCGCGATGCGGACGGGCGTCAGCGGCCGGTTGTCGGGTGCGCCGCTCTGCGGAACGCGTGCGACCCGCATCACGACGTCCTCGGGACGGCACTGACCGAACACCGTGGCGGTTCCATCGAGCTGCGGAGCCGGCCCGTCCAGGACGTAGAACTGCGCCCCGGCCGAGTCGCGTCCTCCCTCCGACGTGGTCGCCATCACCAGACGCCCCGCACGGTCGTGCGACAAGGTCTCGTGGGGCTCGAAGGGGATGGTGTACCCCACCGTTCCCGATCCGTCCCCGAGGTAGTCGCCGCCCTGCACGAGGTAACCGGGGATGACCCTGTGAAACACTGTGTTCCCGTAATAGGGAACGTGCCGGCGCCACATCGCCGCCCGAGCATCCCACCACGGCCGCTTGCCACGCGCGAGGCCGACGAAGTTCGCCACCGTCCTGGGGGCCCTGTCGGCGTAGAGATCGCAGAACATGGTGCCGAGCTCGGTGCCGATCTCCGCGACCAGCTGTCCGTCGATCGGCAGGCCCTCGACCGCCTCCTCGAGGGTGAAGGCCCCCTGTTCGGGATCGGGTTCGTTTGGCTCCCGGACCAGGCGCTCCGGATGCGCGACCACGGGCGCCGATTCGCGGGCCGTCCGAGGTCCGGCGAACACGACGGTTTCACCGTCCTCGGTCACCGCCACCCTGCCGGTCGGCGGCCGGGGAGCGCCGCCCGGCTCCCCGCGGGCCGCGGTCCCCTCGAGCGCCTCGCCGCTGGCGGAAGGCCCGCCCTCGCCGGCTTCGCACTGACATCCGGCGGCAAGCGCGAGCACCGCGACCACCACGACCCATCTCCGCATCCTCATCGTCCTCACGGCCCTTCCTGTCAGCCAGGTCTCATCCACGGCGTCGTGTCGCTCGAAACGACGGGCCGGCGCTGCGTGGCGCACGACGATCTCCCAGCCCGCAGACCGCGGGGAGTCACTACCACGACGGGCCCAGGCGTGCCGCACCGGGCAAGTCGGGCTATCCCCTCGTCGTGACGGGGCGCGTCTACCTGATCGGAGCAGGGCCCGGCGATCCGGAGCTCATCACGCGGCGCGCGGCGCGTCGACTCGCAGAGGCCGACCTGGTTCTCTACGACGCCCTGGTGCACCCCGACCTCCTCGAACTCTGCGCGGTCGGCGCGGAGAAGGTCCACGTCGGAAAGCGGGCGGGGCGCGTCTCGGAGCGCCAGGGCGCGATCCACGAGAAGATGATCAGCGCCGCGCGGAATGGGCGCACGGTCGCGAGGCTCAAGGGCGGAGACCCTTATCTCTTCGGGCGCGGCTCCGAAGAGGCCGAGGCGCTGAGCGCGGCGGGCATCCGCTTCGAGATCGTCCCGGGCGTTCCGTCGCCGATTGCAGCGACGGCCTACGCGGGGATGTCCCTGACCCACCGCCACGCCTCGAGCAGTGTCGCGTACATCACCGCCACGGAGTCGGTCGAGAAGGACCGGTCGAGCCACGACTGGGCCAAGCTCGCCACGGCGACGGAGACCCTCGTCATCTTCATGGGTGTGCGAAAGCTCGGTTCGATGATGGACCTCCTCATCGAGCACGGCCGTTCGCCCCAGGCTCCGGCCGCGGTGATCGAGTCTGCGTCGCTGCCTCGGCAGAAGACGATCGTCGGCACCGTCGCCACCATCGCGACCCTCGCCGCGGAGGCCGGGGTCGGCATGCCGGCCCTCACGGTGGTCGGCGAGATCGTTCGCCTCCGGCAGGCCCTGCGCTGGTACGACAACCAGCCGCTGTTCGGCCGACGCGTGCTCGTGACCCGCCCCGAGGAGCGGGCGCGTACCCTGTCGAACCGGTTGCGCGACGAAGGTGCGGAATCCGTGTGTCTGCCGGCGATTCGGCTCGACACGTCGGGCGAGCAGGCCGCCCTCGAGGGGGCCGTGGACCTCGCCGGCTCGTACGACTGGGTCGTGTTCACGAGTGCGACCGGGGTCGATGCGTTCTTCGATGCGGCTGCGCGGCAAGGACGCGACGCCCGGGTCGTCGGGCGCGCCCGCCTGTGCGCGGTCGGCCCATCGACGGCGACCGCCCTCGCGCGTCGAGGACTCCGCGCCGACCTGGTGCCCGCGCAATTTCGGGGCGAAGGTGTGGCCTCCGCGCTCCTCGACGCCCACGGACCCGACCTCCGGGGGCTTCGGTTCCTGCTGCCCCGCGCCGAGGTCGCGCGGGAGGTGTTGCCGGAGACGCTCCGCGGTGCGGGCGCGACCGTCGACGTCGTGCATGCCTACCGAAACCTTCCGGCGACCCCGGACCAGGGGGAGGTCATCCGCCAGGTGATCGTGCGACGCGAGGTCGACATCGTGACCTTCAGCGCGCCCTCGACCGCACACGCCGTGGCCGGGTTCCTCGGTCCAGGGGCAGCGGCCTTGCTCGCGCCGTTGACCGTGGCGTCCATCGGTCCGGCGACGACCGCCGCCGCGGAAGGGCTCGGCATCCGCGTGGACGTCACCGCGCGGGACTCCACCGCGGACGGTCTCGTCGACGCCTTGCGCGCCCACGCGTCGCGAGACAGGTGACGCTGCACCATGCGCGCCGCGCCCCTCGCCCTCGGACTGTTCGCCGCCCTCTCCGGGCTCGGGTGCCAGAAGCCGCCGCCCGGCGGGACCACCGAGATTCCGCTCGGCGACGAACGGACCTCGCCCACCACGGATCCCGCCCTCCCCGCCCCGGGCGAGAGCCTGCGTTCCTGGGCCACGGCGCCCTGGACCGGCCAGCCATGGATTCCGTTCAGCGGCACCGAGCAGCTGGACATCGAGCACGACCTCGGACGGATCCCCCAAGGGGTCCAGGTCTGGCTCTCGTTCACGCAAGACGGCTCGAATCCAGGGCTGGCGGCAGGTGACCTCGCGCAGGTGCGCGCCATCGACGCCGAGCACGTCGTCGTGTGGAACAACACCGGGACCCGGTTCTTCGCGCGGGTCGTCGTGTTCTGAGGCGCGCCCCGATGCAGCTGCCCCACACCTTCGTGATCGACGCGCAGGGCGAACGACAGGTGGCGAGGCTCAGGCTCCTCGGCGCATTCGTCGTGTTCGCGTCAGGCGCGTGGCTCCTCGCCGAAGGCGCCACGGGCGCGCGCCTGGCGCTGGTCGTGCTCTCGTGGCCGGCGGTCTTGTTCTGGGTGCGAAGCCATCGAATCACCCTCCGCCGCAACGCCGCGGCCACGACGTTGACCCTCGACGGGGACGGCCTCGTGCTCACCATCGCCGGGGAACGAACGCAGGTCGCCTGGTCCGTCGTCGAGTCGGTCCGTGTCGACGAAGACCGGCTCGTCGTCTGCGTCGTTCGGCGCGGAGACTCGCCGCTCGTGATCGAGCCGATCTGGGCCGGTGGCTCGGTCTACGCCCTCGCCGAGGCCGTCGCGGGCGCGAGAGCCCAGCACGCGGCATCGGGCGGGCCGGGTCCCGCGGCCGGGCTTTCGGCACCGGGCGCGCGCGAGAACGATGCGCCCGACGCCCTCCGGGCCTAGACTGCCGCTGCCCCACCGAGGGAGGAGCCACGTGGCAGAGCCGTTCGAGCCCGACACCGGGGTCATCACCGAAACCCGGACTGAGCCCAAGGTCAAGCGGCCGAGGCTCTTCCGCGTCCTGGTGCACAACGACGACTACACGACCCGCGAGTTCGTCGTCGACGTCCTCCGGGTGGTGTTCCGCCACAGCGAATCCGAAGCCGTGCAGGTCATGATGCACGTCCATCGAACGGGGGTCGGGGTCGCAGGCGTCTTCCCCCGCGAGGTCGCCGAGACCAAGGTCGCGATCGTCGAACGACTCGCCCGTGCACACGAGTACCCGCTGCGCCTGACGACGGAGCCGGAAGAGGACGAAGAGCCCGGACGCTGATCGGGGGACTTCGCATCGGCCCCGTCGGGCCCCAGGAGATGGACGATGGCCACGCCGAAGATCGCGAAGGAGCTGCAGGGCACGCTCCGCCGGGCATACGAAGAAGCGCGCCGCATGCGCCACGAGCTCGTCACGCTTGAGCACCTGCTCCTGGCGCTGCTCGACGACCCGAGGGCTGCCGAGGTTCTCGACGCCTGCGGTGCCAACCGTCCGCGGCTCCGCAAGCAGCTGGCGCAGTGGCTCGAGGTGAGCCTCGAGGCGATGCCGGCCATGGACGAGGACGACGAGGACGACGAGGACGAGTTCCAGCCGCAGCAGACGCTCGCGGTCGAGCGCGTGCTCCAGCGTGCCGCCATCCACGCCATCAGCTCGGAGATGCGGCACGTCGACGGGGGCTGCGTCCTCGTTCAGCTGTTCCACGAGAAGGACTCCCAGGCGGTGTTCCTCCTTTCCGAGCAGGGGCTCAGCCAGTTCGATCTCAAGCGCTACGTCAGCCACGGCATCAGCCCCGACGGCACCGCCGGCCGAGGCGACGCGGCATCGTCCGAGCCCGGTCGCGACGACGGCATCGACGGCGCGGACGCGGAGGACGACGACGGCGCACCGGCCGCGCGCGATCCGCTGAAGGCGTACACCGTCGACCTCAACGAGGAGGCCCGCGCGGGACGCATCGACCCCTTGATCGGGCGTGATGCCGAGCTCGCACGGACCGTTCAGGTGCTGTGCCGCCGACGGAAGAACAACCCGGTGTTCGTCGGCGAGCCCGGCGTCGGCAAGACCGCGATCGCCGAAGGGCTGGCCCTGCACATCACCGAGGGGAAGGTCCCGGAGGTGCTCAAGGGCGCGACCATCTTCTCCCTCGACATGGGGTCCCTCCTGGCCGGGACGAAGTTCCGAGGACAGTTCGAGGAACGCCTGAAGGGGGTGCTGAAGGCCCTCGAGGCGCACGCCGACGCCATCCTCTTCATCGACGAGATCCACACGATCGTCGGCGCGGGCTCGACCACCGGCAGCTCGATGGACGCGAGCAACATCCTCAAGCCGGCCCTCGCGTCGGGACGCCTGCGCTGCATCGGTTCGACCACGTTCCAGGAGTACAAGGCGAGCTTCGAGCGAGACCGGGCGCTCGCCCGCCGCTTCCAGAAGATCGACGTCGGAGAGCCGTCGATCGAGGACTCGATCCAGATCCTCGAGGGTCTGCGCCCGAGCTACGAAGCGCACCATGGCGTCCGTTACCTCGAGGGCGCGCTCGAGGCCGCGGTCCGGCTTTCGTCCAAGCACCTCATCGACCGACACCTGCCCGACAAGGCCATCGATGTCATCGACGAGGCCGGTGCCCGCGACCGGATGCGCGCGGAGCGCTCGGGCGAGGTGTCGCGCGGGGACGTGGAGAAGGTCATCGCGTCGATGGCGCGCATCCCCGAGAAGACGGTCAGCCAGGGCGAGCAGGAGCGACTCCGCGACATCGAGGCGGAGCTTCGACAGGTGATCTTCGGGCAGGATGAGGCGATCGCGAAGATCGCCAGCGCCATCAAGCTGTCGCGCGCCGGACTGCGGAGCGGCGAGAAGCCGATCGGCAATTTCCTCTTCAGCGGCCCCACCGGCGTGGGCAAGACCGAGCTGGCCCGACAGCTCGCCAAGGTGCTCGGCGTGGACCTCGTCCGCTTCGACATGAGCGAGTACCAGGAGCGGCACACCGTCTCCCGGCTGATCGGCGCTCCCCCGGGATACGTGGGGTTCGATCAGGGGGGGCTGCTCACGGATGCCGTGCGAAAACAGCCGTACGCGGTGCTGCTGCTCGACGAGATCGAGAAGGCCCATCCCGACCTGTTCAACGTTCTGCTCCAGGTGATGGACCACGCGACGCTGACGGACAACAACGGCCGCAAGGCCGACTTCCGGAACATCGTGCTGATCATGACCACGAACGCGGGCGCCCAGGATGCCGCCCGGCGCTCGCTGGGGTTCGGCGAAACGCACGGGGGCGTCGATGGGACGCGCGCCAAGGCGGCCATCGAGCGCGCCTTCGCCCCGGAGTTCCGCAACCGCCTCGATGCATGGGTGCTCTTCGGCGGGCTCTCGCGCGACGTGATTCTCCGCGTCGTGGACAAGGAAGTGGGGCTGCTCCGCGACCAGCTGGCCGAGCGCCACGTGCACATCGAGCTCACGGAGGCCGCCCGCGCATGGCTCGCCGAAGCGGGCTACGACCCCGCGTTCGGTGCTCGGCCCATGGGACGCACGGTCGAGACGCACCTCAAGAAGCCGCTCGCCGACGCGCTCCTGTTCGGCGCGCTCGCCCACGGCGGCACCGCCCGTTTCGACGCCGTCGTCCGCGATGGCAAGACCCTGCTCGAGGGCACGTTCACCGGTCCTGCGACGGCGGCGTGACCGGTGCCCGTCGAGCTCGGCAGCGCCCTCGCCTTTCCGGATGTCCGGAGGGCCACCGAGGACGGCCTCCTGGCCTACGGCGGCGACCTCCGCCCCGAACGGCTGCTCCTCGCCTACCGCCAGGGCGTCTTCCCGTGGCCGACGAGGGGCATGCCCCTGCTGTGGTTCTCTCCGGACCCGCGCTTCGTGCTTCCCCTCGACCAGGTCCACGTCGGCCGGTCGCTCCGCAAACAGGTCCGCCGCGGCGGATTCGAGATCCGCGTCGACACCGCGTTCGCGCAGGTCATCGACGCCTGCCGACGGGCGCGCCGACCGGGCCAGCGCGGCACGTGGATCACGGCCGAGATGGCCCGGAGTTACACGACCCTTCACACCCTCGGCCACGCCCACTCCATCGAGTGCTGGGTCGAGGGCGCCCTCGTCGGCGGCCTCTACGGCGTCGCGGTGGGGAACGCCTTCTGCGGCGAGTCGATGTTCGCCGAGCGACCCGACGCCTCGAAGCTGGCGTTCGCGACCCTGCTGGGCCAGCTCCTGGCGTGGGGATTCGACTTCGTGGACTGCCAGGTTCACACCGAGCACCTCGAGCGTTTCGGCGCGGCCGAGATGCCGAGAGAGGCGTTCCTGCGACGGCTCGAGCGGGCCCGAGAAGGCCCCGCCCGGGTGGGGCGTTGGTCCCTCGAGCTCGACCCGATCTCGGCGGTCGACCGCCTGCCTGGCGGCTGAGCGGCGAGCCTCCCGGCGGCCGAGGGAACGGGCCGCGCGCGCCGCGCCGAGAGCGCGGCGACTGGTAAGAAGACCGACACGGGGTATCCTCGGCCGCTTTTCGTCGCGACCTCTCACGACGACCACGTTCGAAGGAATGGCCCCGTGAAGCCGAGCCTCCGCCTCGCCCCCTACGTCGCATTCGTCCTCTCGGGCCTCTCGAGCCTGATTTTCCAGACCATCTGGACGCGGATGCTCCACCACGTGTTCGGCGCGACCTCGGTCGCGATCAGCACGGTGCTCACCGTCTTCATGGCCGGCCTCGGGCTCGGCACATGGATCGCCGGGCGCTACGCGGACCGGATCAAGCATCCCATCTACACCTACGCGTTCGCCGAGATCGGCGTCGCGGTGTGGGGGTTGCTCGTGCCCTTCATGGTCGCGTCCGACGGCTGGCTCGCGGACATGAATGCGTGGCTGCGCAACTCGCTCGGGGCCGAGAGCGGCACGTTCATGGTGGCGCGTTTCCTCGTCTGCGTGCCGATCCTCCTGGTGCCCACGACCCTGATGGGCACGTCGCTGCCGATGCTGGCGCAGCACTTCGCACGCCACGAGCGGGATCCGAACCGGGTCTCGACGATGATCGGGACGCTCTACGCGGTGAACACGTTCGGCGCGGCGCTCGGGCCTTTCCTTTCGGCGTTCGTCCTGATGCCGAACGTCGGGCTCGCGTGGACCAACGTCTTCGCGTGCGGGCTGAACCTGACCCTCGCGGCGCTCATCTTCGCGTTCCGGCGGACGCTGATCGGTTCGTCCTGGGGTTCGGGGGTTCGCCTCGAAGTCCTGCCCGGAAAGGACCGGGTGGCCCAGGATCCGCCCGCGGACGAGAGCGGCTCGATCGATGCCGCGACGCCCCCCGGCGAGTCGGTCGAGGCCGCGACGGTCTCGAAGAAGAAGGCCGGCCGAAGAGGCCAGGCGGAGCCAAGCGCCGACGCCGCTGTCGGCCAAGGCTCCGCGGAGGCCGAGCTCTGGGTGGCGCCCATCGCGCGCAAGATGGCGTTCCTCGCGTTCGCGCTCTCGGGCGCGAGCGCCCTCTGCTACGAGGTCGTCTGGTCCCGCGCGCTCGCGATGACGATCGGGAGCTCGATCTACTCCTTCGCGATCATCCTCGACACGTTCCTCATCGGGATCGCGGGGGGCTCGGCGGCGATGAGCGCGCTGATGTCGCGAGGGCGCTCCCCCCTCGTGGGCATCGGCATCACGGCCGGCGCGATGACGATGCTGGCGATGACGCCGTGGGCGATCGACATCGGCGTCGGTGAGGGTCGAGAGCACGAGGGTGACCTCCTCACCTGGCTGATGGTGTCGGCCCTCCCGATCGTGCTGATCACGATGGTCGGTCTCTTCGGGGCACGGAGCGCGGGGCGCACGGAGACCCTCGCCAAGGAGGGCGGCGTCAGCGCCAAGGGGACCGACGCGGTCACCGCGCCGAGCCTCGTGATGTTGCTCGTCCCGGTCACCTGCGCGCTGCTGGATGCGGGGTATTTCTCGACCGGTTACCTGCCGAAGATCCTCGCGTCGGTCGTCGTGCTGGTGTGCGTGTTCCTGGGCATCGCGGTCGCACTCCGGCGACAGCCGGTGCTGCTGCTCGCCCTGATCCAGATCTTCATCGCGGCGGCGACGACCGTCTCGTACGTGTGGCAGGACGAGATCCCGTACGCCTTCGCGCAGCTGGTGGTGAGCGTCGACGACCTCCCGAGCCACGTGGGCACGGTGCAGTTCTTCATGTTCGTGACCGCGGCCCTCTGCACCCTCCCGGCCACGCTCGGCATGGGCGCGATGTTCCCGCTCACGATGCGCGTGTGGACCGCGGGCGGCCAGGGCGTCGCCCGCGACGTGGCGGTCGTCTACACCGGCAACACGATCGGCTCGATCCTCGGCAGCTGGCTGCCCGGGTTCGTGTTGCTTCCGTGGATCGGCCTCGAACGAACGCTCCACGTGGGCATCGCGCTGAACATGCTCCTCGCGCTCGGCATGCTCATCGCGGGGGCCACGGAGCCGGAGCCGGCGGCGGCCTCGCGCGACGGCAAGGCCACGCCCGAAGGCGCAGCGGAGGCGAGCCGACCCGCCGAGTTGCCGACGTGGCACGCCGTCCTCGTCTACATCCTCTCGCCTGCGATCCCCGCCCTGCTCGCGCTGCTCTACCTCGGGACCGCGCACCCGGACTCGCTGCTCCGGTGGAACCTCACCCAGATGACGCTCGGTGTGTTCCGGGTCTCGCTGGCCGAGGGCATGCTCGACCCCGAGTCGTGGGGTCAGCCCGACCTCGTCTACTATCACGACGGGCTCAGCACGACGGTCAGCGTCGAGCGCTGGGGGCGTCACTATGCGCTCAAGAACAACGGCAAGGTCGACGCCTCGAACGGCGACGACATGCCGACGCAGATCACCGTCGCGGCCTACCCGCTGCTGATGCACCAGCAGGGACCGCAGGACCTCGACGTCGCCGTCATCGGCTTCGGCTCCGGGGTCACGGTGGGCACCTCGCTGTCGTTCCCTCTGCGGTCGGTCGACGTCGTCGAGCTCGAGCGTTCGATCCCCGAGGCGGCTCGCTTCTTCCAGGACGTGAACCTGCTCGACTACCGCCGCGAGGACTTCCCCTACGTCGAGATGGATCGGCTGCAGATCATCAACGACGACGGACGCAACTACCTCGCGTCCACGGACCGCCAGTACGACGTGATCATCTCCGAGCCGTCGAACCCGTGGATCACCGGCGTCAGCGACCTCTTCACCACCGACCACTTCCGCATCACCAAGCAGCGCCTGCGTCCTGGTGGGATCTACTGCCAGTGGGTCCAGCTCTACGAGATGAGCCCCGAGAACATCAAGACCATCTACCGGACGTTCGCTCAGCAATACCGGTACGTGGTGGTGTTCGCGGCGGACGACCGTTCGAGCGACACGGTCATGCTCGGGTCCGACGCGCCGCTGACGCTCGATCGCGAGCGCATGCAGCGCGTCTTCGAGCTGCCGCAGGTGGCCGACCGAATGACCGTGCACGACCAGCTGGAGCGCGCCTACCTCCACTCGCCCTTCGACGTGTTCGCCCGGGTGCTGCTCGCCAGCAAGGACGAGGTCCTCTCGTACACGCAGTTCGAGCGGCGGCAGCGCGGGGGCGTCTGGGACATCGACTTCGCATCGACGAACCAGCGCAGCTGTGAGGCGCCGGGCTGCGTCCGCGAGGCGGTGCGGCTCAACACCGACGACAACGCGGCGATCGAGTTCGCGGCCCCCCGCGACCTCATCGGGTTCGAGCGTTACGAAGGCTACCTCGGCACGGTGTACTCGCCCGAGTGGCCGTACGGTCAAATCGAGGAACACCTCCGCGGCATGGGCGACGGCGACGAGCGCGCCCGCAACCTGGCCGAGCTCGCGATGTCCCTCGTCGGCCACGGCCGCCATCAGGTGGCCGCGCATTTCATCGAGCTGTCGCAGCAGGCGGGGCGTGCGCGCGAGACCGCGGTGGCCCTCGAAGTGCTTCGACACCTGATCTCGTCGGAGAACGAGCCCGGCGTCCGCGTGGAGACCCCCACCCCCGGACCGGAAATGGAGCGCGCCAGCGCCGAGCAACTGCTGCGCGGGTTCGAGCGCGTGCGCAGCGCCATCGACCGCGCGCAGTGGGGCACGGCCCTCTCGGCGATGGAGGACATCCCTGCGCCGCTGCGCCTGCACAGCGGGCCGTCGATGCGCTTCCTCTACGGCTACTTGCTCCAGAAGGCCGCGGACGGATCGATCGCCCAGCATCGCGCGGCGGCCGAACAGTTCGACGATCTGGTGCGGACCGAGGAGGACTACGTTCAGGCCCACCCCGAGACGTATTACTTCCTCGCCCGAGCGCGGGACTCGGAGGGTGAGTACGACGAGGCGCTGCGGCACATGCGGGCGTACGTGGAGGCGCGGCTGACCTCGTCGCACGTGGACGCGGTCGATGTCCCCGAGCCGCCCGACGGCGAGGCTCCGACGACCGACGCCGAGGGCGACTCGACGAAGCTCGACCGGCAGGACGAGGCCCCCGTCACGCCGTGAGCCGTGCGGCGACTCCTTCGCAGTCGAGCGCGCTGCGAAGGAGATTGCGCGGTCCTGGACCTTGGGGACGCGTCGGGGTGCGAAGCCGGTTGCGCGGCCCGGTCAATACCGGCTGCTCGACCGGTGTCTCGATGGCCCGTGGGACCATGATTTCATGAAGGAATCGCGTGCTGGGACGGCCCTGGCACGGTCGCTGCTCAAGGGGAGCGCGAGGAGGGATTTCGTCCCCATGAACGAGCCCAGCATCAGCAGCGTCACCCAGCAGGGCCCCCGGGCACTGCGCATCCTCGCGAAGTCTGTGTTTCGCGAGTTGAAGAGCAGCGGATACAGCCGCTCGGACATCGTCGCGTTCGCGACCGAGATGCTCTCGCTGGTCAGCACCGACCTCCGCGAGACCCACGAAGGCGAAGAGATCTCCGCGGAGTGACGCGAGGAAGAAACGCGCGTCGCCTCCAACTCGACGCGCGGTGAACGAGGGAGCCGGATCCGTCCGGCTCCCTTTTTCGTTCCGTCGTGACCCGCCATCGGGACGGCGACGCGTGCTCGGGGCGCGGAGCCACCCGCTCCACCTCGACCCGCGCGTCGGCCGTGGCCGGCGACCCGAGCGCCTCCGTTCGTCGGACCTACGCGCTCCTCTCGGAGTCACCCGAGCCCGGCGCACCTGTGCCGTGCGCCTCGCGGGCCATGTCGAACACGAGGTAGGCCGCGACGCCGAGGGACTCGATCGTCGAGAGCGCGAGCCATCGCGTGGCGAGGTGAGGAGATGCCACGCTCGCGAACGCTTCGACGGCGAGCAGCGCGCTGCAGAGCCCAGCCGCGCGACGCGGTCCACGCGGCATCTCGAGAAGCACCGCGATGGCTGCGAGTCCGAACGAATTCATCAGCAGGGCGAACGGAGCCGACTGCGCCGCGGACTGCCCGACGTATGCGGAGAGCCCGTCGCACACGGTCAAGCCGACCAGCACCGTGAAGAACGCCGCCGTCGTCGCTCGGCTTCGACGGTTCGCCGTGAGCTTTCGTCGGAACGCGAGCGCACCCGCGGTCACGAAGGCGCACGCGGCGAGATCGGTCGCGACGACCTCGAGCATCGTCGGCGCTTCGACGCCCCCGATCACGCTGACGAGCAGCGCGGCGTTCACGCCCATGAACGCCACCATCGCCGCCACCCCACGGAGGCCGGGGCGCGCGTCTCGGTCGCGCAACTCCGAGGCGCCCAACTCCGTCAATCGCCGATCACGTTCGGTCGCTTCGCGGAGCTGCTCGACCCGTGCGGTGAGCGTCGGGTCCGGGACCGCGCGTTCCGCGAGCGCCTGCTCGGCATCGTCGAGCCGCTCCAAGGCCAGCGCGGTGTGGACGAGCGCCTCGAGCACGCGGTCGAGCGCCTCGACCACAGACGGCTCCCCCGGCCACTCCGAGGCGAGCGGCCGGAGCGCGTGACGGGCCTCCCGCAGGCGTTGGAGCCGATCCGTGCTCGGTGGCTCCTCTCGCTCGGGCGCGACGCGCGCCACGACCGCACGAACGAGCGCTCGGACCGAACGGAGCCGGATCGCGCTGCCGAGCGCATCACGAAACGCGGCGACGTCGGGAAAGCGGGCCTCGGGAGACCGCGAGGTCGCCCGGTTGCAGAGCGCGGCAAGTGCGTCGTCGACCGCCTCGCCATAGTCCACCGGGCATGACTCCAGAGCAACGCCGATGACCTCGGCGAGCGAGCCCCCTGAGTGTCTGGGGTGTCCCGTGAGCGCTGCATGCAGCGTGCTGCCCAGCAAGTACACGTCCGTTCGAACGTCGATCGCGGCCCCATCCGCACGGAACATCTCGGGCGCCATGAATGCGGGCGTCCCCGCGAGACCCGCGCGGGCCGCGTCATCGACGCGGGCCGCACACCCCCAGTCCATCAGGTAGACCTCGCCGAAGCTGCCGACCATGACGTTCTCGGGCTTGATGTCGAGGTGAAGCACGCCGCGCGAGTGGGCATACTCGAGTGCGTCGGCGACGCGCAGGATCGTCTCGAGAATGGCGGACTCACGGTCGCCGAATCGCCGCAAGAGCGCGCCCCATGCGGGGTGCGCGCCGTCGTCGACGAGCCGGTCGAGTGTCGCGCCCGCGACACGCTTCATGACGATGACCGGGCATCCGTCCGGTGCACGTCCGAGTGCGTGGATCGGGACCACGTGCGGATGCTCCAGCGTGCCGGCGACGCGGGCCTCGGCGACCAGCTGAGAGGCCGCCGCGCCGTGGGCGGCGAGTGGAAACTTCACCGCGACCTCGCGCGCCAGCGAACGTTGCGTCGCGAGCCAGACCTCCCCCATGCCACCCCTCCCGAGCGACGACGTCAGAACGAGGTCGGACTCCGCTTCGACCGACGGCGGGGCGATGCCAGGCGAGGCGGCTGGCGCGAGCGCCACGCGGGGCAAGGATGGCGCAACGTCGAGGAGCGCCTCCGCCCGCACCGTCGCGCGCCAGGCGAAGGATGCACCGTCGCCGAGGGCCGGAAAGCGCGCGAGCATCGTGGCCTCGAGTTCGGACACCTCCGCCGTGGTGGCGAGTGCTCGGCGGTCATGGCGTGCGTCCACCGCGCGCATGATAGGCGGCTCGCGCGGCCAGTGGCCACCTGCGGCCCTTCGAGCGTCTCCGCACCCACCGACCTGGCACGCGCCCACGCCACCGCGCGCGCCCTCGAGGCCGCGGCCCGCGCACCCACGCGAGGGACGGCGGGCAGGGTCCGATGGCGCCCTTCGTCGTGGTTCCGTCGGAACTTCCCGCCGGGCGAGACGTTCGAGCCCGAGGACACGTTCTCCCGGCGTGCCTGACTTGGCATCCGCCCCGGAACGCGGACGCCTCCGTGTGGCCAGGGTCACAGTCGCTGCCCCCGGTGGATTGACCGCACAGGTCACCGAGGGCTAGATTCCGCGCCCTTTCAGCGGAGGATCGGCGCATGGTGACTCGGATCGCGATCAATGGTTTCGGGCGAATCGGACGCTGCATCACGCGCGTGCTCTTCGACACCAAGAACACGGACCTCGAGCTCGTCGCCATCAACGACCTCACAGATCCCGCGACACTGGCGCACCTGCTCACGTTCGACTCGGTGCATCGCAGGTTCGGCACGACGGTCGAGGCCACCGCCGACGCCATCGTGGTGGGTGGCAAGCACATCCCGATCTTCAAGAAGAAGGACCCGGCCGAGCTGCCGTGGAAGGCGCTCGGGGTCGACATCGTGCTCGAGTGCACCGGCATCTTCCGCGACCGGGCGGGGGGCGAGAAGCACCTCCACGCCGGCGCCAAGCGCGTCATCATCAGCGCGCCGGGGGAGAAGGACATCGACGGCACGTTCTGCGTCGGCATCAACCTCGACGACCACGACGCCGCGGCGCACCGCATCATCAGCAACGCGTCGTGCACGACGAACTGCCTCGCGCCGATGGCCAAGGTCCTTCACGACACGTTCGGCATCGTGAAGGGCCACATGGTCACGGTGCACTCGTACACGAACGACCAGAACATCCTGGACCTGCCGCACAAGGATCTGCGGCGCGCCCGCGCCGCGGCGCTCTCGATGATCCCCTCCACGACCGGCGCGGCCAAGGCCATCGGGCTCGTGCTCCCCGCGTTGAAGGGCAAGCTGGACGGAACGTCGATCCGCGTCCCGACCCCGGATGTCTCGCTCACCTGCCTCACGGCGGTCGTCGCGAAGTCGACGACCCGAGAAGAGGTCAACGCGGCCCTCGAAGCCGCCGCGGCGGGCCCGCTCCTCGGCATCCTGGGCTTCGAGTCTGCGCCGCTCGTGTCGAACGATTTCATCGGAGACCCGCGAAGCTCCATCGTCGATGCCGCTCAGACGGCCGTCATCGGAGGAGACCTCGTCGAGGTGCAGGCCTGGTACGACAACGAATGGGGCTTCTCGAACCGCATGGTCGACTTGGCGGCCTTCGTCGCGAAGAAGGGCGTGTGAGCATGCTCGAGGGGATCCGCTCGATTCGCGACCTCGCGCTCGAAGGCCGTCGGGTCTTCATCCGGGTCGACTTCAACGTGCCGCTCGACGGCACCAAGATCACCGACGACACCCGGATCCGCGCCGCCATCCCGACGCTTCAGCACGCGCTCGCGCGCGGCGCGAAGGTCGTGATCGCCTCGCATCTCGGGCGTCCGAAGGGCGGACCCGACCCGAAGTTCTCGCTCGAGCCGGCCGCGCTTCGCCTCGCGGAACTGCTCGGGGTCGAGGTCCTGCTGGCGGAAGACTGCATCGGCGATGGGCCCCGAAAGATCGTCCAGGATCTGAGGGAAGGCCAGGTGGCCTGCCTGGAGAACCTCCGCTTCCACGCCGAGGAAGAGCAGAACGACGAGACCTTCGCGCGGGAGCTCGCGCGGCTCTGCGACGTCTACGTCAACGACGCGTTCGGCGCGGCGCACCGAGCCCATGCGTCGGTCGCCGCGCTCCCGCGGGTGACGCGCGAGCGAGGCGCCGGCCTCCTGCTCGAGGCCGAGCTCGCGGCCCTCGGCAAGATCGCCGCGGGCGAGGTGCTCCGCCCCTACGTCGCGGTGCTCGGCGGCGCGAAGGTCAGCGACAAGATCGCGGTCCTCGACGCGCTGATGAGCCGCGTGGACGGACTCATCATCGGCGGCGCGATGGCGAACACCTTCCTGGCCGCGAAGGGCCTGCCGACCGGCAAGAGCCTCGTGGAGCACGACAAGCTCGCGCTGGCCCGCACCGTGCTCGCACGCGCGGAGGAGCGGAAGGTCGAACTCCTTCTGCCCGAGGACGTCGTCGTCGCGTCGGGTCTCGACGACACCCACGCGCGGGTCGTCGATGCCTCGGCGATCGGCGAAGCCGACATGGCGCTCGACATCGGCCCCCGCAGCCTCGAGGCCTTCACCCGGAAGCTGCGACTGGCGCAGACGGTGTTCTGGAACGGCCCGATGGGGCTCTTCGAGAAGGCTCCGTTCGCTGCCGGAACGCGCGGGATCGCCAAGGTGATGAGCCTGTTGCCGGGCGCGTTCACGGTCGTGGGCGGTGGTGACAGCGTCGCGGCCGTTCAAGAAGCGGGGCTCGCGGCCTCGTTCAGCCATGTGTCCACCGGCGGCGGCGCCTCCCTCGAACTGCTCGAAGGAAAGAAGCTCCCCGGCGTGGAGGCCCTGCGCGGATGAGCATCCCGAGACGACGTCCGCTCGTGGCAGGCAACTGGAAGCTGCACCACGGGCTCCACGCCAGCGAGGCGCTGGCCCGTTCGATCGCGGGCGGGTTGCCCTCGCCGTGCCCCGTCGAGGTGGTCGTGGCCCCGGTGTACACCGCGCTGGCGACGGTCGCCGCGGCGCTCCGAGGGACCTCGGTCGGGATGTCGTCTCAGGATCTCCACTGGGAGGATCGCGGCGCGTTCACCGGCGCCGTCTCGGCGCCCTTGCTCAAGGACGCCGGCTGCACGTACGTCCTCGTCGGGCACTCGGAGCGCCGGCAGCTCTTCGGCGAGCGGGACGAGGACGTTCGACGAAAGGCGAGCGCCGCGCTGCGCCATCGCCTGGTGCCGATCGTGTGCGTCGGCGAAACCCTCGAGGAGCGCGAGCGGGGCGCGACGCTCGACGTCGTGCTCGGGCAGGTCGATGCGGCCTTCGGCGACCGTGATGCGAGCGCGCTCGACCAGATGGTCGTGGCGTACGAGCCCGTGTGGGCGATCGGCACCGGCAAGGTTGCCCGGGCCGAGGACGCGCAGGCGGTTCATGTCGCCATCCGCGCCCGACTGACCCGGATGGCACCGGAGGCCGCCGCGATGCTGCGGATCCTCTACGGCGGCAGCGTGAAACCCGACAACGTCGTCGAACTGATGCAGCAGCCGGACATCGACGGCGCCCTCGTCGGCGGCGCTTCGCTCGAGGCGGCTTCGTTCCTGCCGATCGTCCAGGCCGCGATCGCGCGCGCCTGAACTGGAATCACCCGCCAGACCTGCTACCCTCGCGCCCTCGCTCGGAGTGCCTCATGTACGTCTTCGTCTCGGTCATCTACTGCCTCGTCTGCTCGTTCCTCATCATCGTGGTGCTGCTTCAGCAGGGCCGCGGGGGTGGCGTTGGAAGCGCCTTCGGCGGGAGCAGCCAGACCGTGTTCGGCGGCAGCGGTGCCGGGAACTTGCTGACGCGGATCACCTCGGTGTGCGCCGCGCTCTTCATGCTCCTCAGCGCGACGCTCGCGTACATGTCGTCGACCAGCGACTCGACGCTCGACGACGTCACCCGTGAGCTCGAGGCCGAGCAGGCCCGCGAGGCGGCCGAGGCACCCGCAGCGGGCGCCGACGCGGCCCCCGCTGCTGCAGAGCCTTCCGCAGCCGCCGAGCCCGTAGCAGCCGAGCCCGCCGCAGCCGAGCCCGCCGCAGCCGAGCCCGCCGCCGCAGCCGAGCCC
>CAIKNO010000310.1 GCA_903828805.1 uncultured Sandaracinus sp.
CGACGACGAAGGGGTCAACCCGGTGGTGCAGGGTCCGGTCCCTGCCGGCGCCCACAACGTCTACGTGGGCACGTACTCGGCCGACGCCGCGGGCTCCCCCTACGTGATCGGCTTCAGCGAGCTGCCGACGACCTCCTCGTCGAGCCTGCCGATCCCCCCGATCTGAGCGCGACCCGGCCTCCCGGCGCCACGCGCGGGCCGACGCGGGAACACCCCGTGTCGGCCCGTTCGTTGAAGCAGACTTCAGCGCACCACTTGCCGATCCCTCGCCCGTGGCCACCTTGGCCCGGGTCGAAGAGAGGTTCCGTTGAGTTACAAGGACTATTACGAAACGCTGGAGGTTGCCCGGACGGCCTCCCAGGACGAGATCGCGAAGTCCTTCCGTAAGCTCGCCCGCAAGTTTCATCCGGACGTCAACCATCAACCGGGAGCGGAGGACCGCTTCAAGCAGTTGAACGAGGCGTACGACACCCTCAAGGACCCGGAGCGCCGGAAGCTCTACGACCGCTACGGGGCGGCGTGGAAAGCGATCTCCGAAGGGCGACAGCCTCCTCCCGGTGCGGAGAACGCCCGGTTCGATTTCCGAGACTTCGGCTTCGGCGGTGCCGGCGGCGGGGCCTCGGGCTTCGAGGGCCGAGACATCGGCTCGATCTTCGAGCAGTTCTTCGGCGGCCGCCCGACGGATGGGCGCTCGAGCCGCCCCCGGAGCCGCGCACCGCGACGCGGGGAAGACCACGTCGCGCCCCTCGAGATCACCGTCGAGGACGCCTTCCACGGAGGGAGCCGGGAAATCGGCGTGCGCGACGAGTCGGGTCAGACCACCCGCCTGCAAGTCCGGATTCCAGGCGGCGTTCGGTCCGGTCAGAAGATTCGGCTCGCTGGCAAGGGCGGCCCCGGCGCCCAGGGAGGGCCCCCCGGCGACCTGCTGCTCGAGGTGCAGCTCCTGCCCGACGGTCGGTTCAGGCTGGAAGGAGACGATGTCCACACCGTCCTTCAGGTCAGCCCGTGGGAGGCGGCGCTCGGTACCACGGTGACGCTCCAGACCCTCGAAGGGGAGGTGCGTCTGAAGGTGCCGCCATGCTCCTCGTCCGGGCGGAGCATCCGCCTCAAGGAGCGCGGCTACCCGCGCAAGGAGGCGGGGCGCGGCGACCTGTTCGCGACGGTGCAAGTGGTCTTGCCCGACGCGCTGAGCGAGCGCGAGCGCGAGCTCTTCGAGCAACTCCAGCAGGCGAGCACGTTCCACCCGCGCGGCTGACCCCGACGAGCTCACGTCGAGATCGTTTCGCGGGCTCGTACGTCGCAGGTCCTCCACCGGTTCCAAGGAGGACGACCATGCGATCCAAGCTCATCTGCGGCGCGACCCTCGCGGCCACCCTGCTCGTCGGCGCGTGCGCCGGCACCCCCCAGGTGTCCCCAACCCGCGACCCTGGCCTCGTGCACCTCGAAGGCACGCTCGCCAACACCTTCGTCGCCGCGGGGCAGACGGCGGAGATCGTGGCCCGCCTTCGCATCGATGCCCGATCGACGACCACCATGCCCCGACCCCCGGTCCACCTCGGGCTCGTCGTCGACACCTCGGGCTCGATGGAAGGCCGCCCGATCGAAGACGCCCGCGCCGCGACCGCGCTGCTGCTCGGGGCGCTCGAGCCGGGCGATCACATCTCGGTCGTCGCATTCGGGTCGACCACCGAGGTCCTGCTGCCGTCGACCGAGTTCGAGACGGGGCGGCTCGATGAGCTGCGGGCGAAGGTCTCGGCGATGCGTGCGCAGGGGACGACGGACCTCGCCGGGGGCCTGCGCGCCGGCATCGAAGAGGTCGCCCGGGTCGAGGACGCGAGCGCCCTGCGCCGGATCGTGCTGCTGAGCGATGGCGTGCCGAACGAGTCCGCGGCGGTCGAGGCGCTGGCCCAGTACGCAGGACAGCGCGGCATCGCGATCACCACGCTCGGGCTCGGGCTCGACTACGACGAGACGCTGCTGGGCGCGGTCGCGATGCGCAGCGGCGGCCGATTTCACTTCGTGGAGGACAGCAGCGCGGTGGCCACGCTGTTCCGGGACGAGGTGCTGCGGATGCGACGGGTGCTCGGACGCAACGTCTCGCTCGAGCTGAGGCCCGGCCCCGGTGTCCAGATCGAGCGCGTCGTCGGGCAGCCTCTCGTCGCGGCCGACGGGTCCGTACGGATAGGTCTCGGCGACGTCGGCGAGGGCGAGGCCCAAGAGGTGCTGGTGCAACTGCGGGCCGACGGCCGACGCCCGGGCGCGATGGTCGAGGTCATGGATGCGGTGCTGGTGTTCGACGATGCCGAACGGGGCGCCGGCCGGCTCGAGCGACGCGTCTTCCTCGGCGCGAGGGCCACGCTCGACCCCGCCGACCTCGCGCGGGGTCGCGACACCTCGGTGGAGCGCGACGCGTCGCGGAGCCTCGCCGCGGCCGTGACGGTCGAGGCCATCCGGCTCGCCCGCGCGGGCGACCTCGAGCGCGCCCAGGCGATGCTCGGCCAGGCGACCGAGGCGGCGAGTCTTCAAGCGATCGGCTTCTCCGACGACGTGCTCGCAGGTCAGGTCGAAGGGATGCGGGAACTCGAGCGGTCGCTCCCCGCCGTGGCCCCTTCCGGACGCAGCGGCGCGGGCGCAGCGCCGAGCGTGGCCCCGGAGGCGCCCCGCGCGGTGCGACGCGCGCACGACCGCGCGATGCAGACGCTCCAGGGCGAGTGAGCGCATCGAGCGCGGCCTCGCTCGACGCCTCGAACCGCCCGCTCAGGGGGCCAGTTGCACGGCGAGCGCCCGCTGGATCACGGGCGCCCACGAGACCCAATCGTGCCGACCCGGGAAGACCTCCGAATGGTGGGGGATGCCGTGTGCGACGAGGTGTCGAACGAACGCGGCGCCGCCCTCTCGGATCTCTCCACGGTCCCCCTCGGCCCATGCGACGTAGAGGCGCATCGCCCCGAGGTCGGCGGGCGCGCGCCACCGCACGAAGGGATCGTCCGCCTCGATCTCCGCCCGACGCAGAGGACCAAAGATGTGAAGGGTCGGCAGGATGATGTTGATGAGCGGATCGCGCATGAACGACATCCGCCGGGCGGTGTCGAGGGTCGGGCCGCTGATCGAGGTCACGCTCGCGAACGTGCCCGCACGATGCAGGGCGATCCGGAGGGCCCCTTCGGCACCCATCGAGACCCCCATCAGGTGGCATCCCTCCGGGCACGGTCGCGTCCGCTCGCGACGCGCCACCGTCGGCATCACCTCGTCGACGACCCAGTCCTCGTAGCGACGGCTGCCGTCGTACCAGTTGGCCCAGAAGCCGAGATCCCCCTGCGGCAGCACGAACACCGCGCGCGGAAGTCGCCCCTCGGCCATCGCCGCCTCGAGCTGGGCCGAAAGGCCGTGACGGTCGAACGCGTCGGGGCCATCGCCGCCGCCGTGAAGGAACACGACGAGCGGCAGCGATTCGCCCCCGGCCCGCGGGGCCGGCGCGAGCACCGCGTACTGCGCCACCACGTCGCGCAGCGCAGGACTCTGCATCGAGAAGTAGCCGAGTCGACGCGGAAACGACGCGCACCCGAGCACGAGGACCGACGCTCCCAGGATCCACAAGCCGCGCGGCATCCGGCGAGTGTGCGGCCCCCGTCGCCCCTCGGGAAGGGCTACGCTCCGCGCCATGGAAACAGTGGGCGACGGACCCCGGGTCAAGTTCGCGACCCGGTGGTCGGGCCCCCGGCACGGCCACGACCGGGACGCCGCCCAAGAGCTCGCGTCCGCGCTCGATGCGATGGCGGCGCTCGGATGCTGTCCGGTCCTCGACGACGGACTGCTCGCCGGCAACGCGGGGCTCGCGCTCCCGTCGGGCACGGTGCTCGTCTCGCCGAGCGGTCGCCGGGCCGGGCGCACGGACCCCGACACGCTCGTCGAGGTCGTGTCGTTCGACGCCTCGTCGTGGTCTTGCGAGCACCGGGGTCGCGACGCGACGACGAGGCCGACGAGCGACACGCCGCTGCACTGGCTGGCCCTGACCGGCGCGCCCTCGCAGCGTCCCACCGTGTCCCTGCATGGCCACCTGTGGTCGACCGACGCGGAGGCGACGGCGCTCGAGGTGCCGATCTCGGGCGCGGAGACCGTCTTCAGCACCCCGGAAGACCGGGCTGGGTTCCACGCGATGCTGGAGGCGGCGCCCTACCCCGCCCATCGGGTCTGGATCCGCAGGAATCATGGGTTCTTCGTGGTCGGCGCCGACGCTCGAGCCGCCCTCGAGACGCTCACGGACCTCGCGGCGCGCGCCGCCCGCTGCGGGCTGCTCCCGGCCCCGGCGCACGGGTGAGCCGCGCCCTCCATTCGTCGCGGGGCCACGCCCGAGGCCACGACCGGATGCACAAGGACTTTGCAGTCGACCGAGAGCCTTCTATTCTCGGCGCTCGCGCGCCGGCCACGTTCCGTGGTTCTAGACACCGGACGCGAGGAGACCCCGACGATGCAACTTCTTTCTTGGACCCGTTCCGCGGCCGCGCTGGCCCTGCTCGTCGCAGGGACGGCCTGCTCGTCGGGCAACGGCTTCGATCCGATGGACCCGGCACTTCAGAACGCCCGCCTCGTGGTGACGAGCGAACCCGCCGTCACGCTCGGGCCGTCGGCGAGCACCACCGTGGCGCTGCGTTACGAGCGCGAGGACGGGAGCGTCATCGCGAACGCACCGATCGCCTTCGAGCTGGTCGGCACGACGGCAGACTCGATGCTCGCCGCGCGCGAAGGCACGACCGACGCGGCCGGCGCGGTCAGCATGGCCGTCAACGCCGGGACCTCCTCCGCGTCCTTCCGCGTGGTCGCCACCGGGCCTCTCGGGGAGACGGCCGAGGTCGAGATCGTGGTCACCACGACGCCCGCGGGCAATCTCACCGTGCGGATGCGCTACTCGGGCATGAGCACCCTCGATCGCTTCGAGCCCTTCCTCTACCGCGGCGTGTCGTGCACGGGCCTCGACCCGATGCGCCTGCCGACGGCCGACCGTGCGGCGACGGCGGTCACGCGCATCGACGCGATGCCGAGCTTCGCCGGTCTCACGCCCGCCTCGAACTACACCGTCGTCGTGCGCGCCACGTCCGGCGGCATGCTGCGCGGCATCGGCTGCGTCGATGCGGTCACCGTGGAGAACGCCGCGACCGCCTCGGTCATCGTCATCATCCGCGACGCCGGAGAGATGCAGCCCCGCTTCGACGGCGTGTACGATCTCGACAACCACCTCGACCTCGGCGGCACCTTGCCGCCCTCGATCGCCACCGCCCTCGACGTCCTCGACGAGCTGACGGACGACACGAACATCCGCGGCTCCTTCGCCACCGACGACTGGGGCCAGGACCCGGGCGCGTTCGTCGTCGACATGGCGATGCGCCAGACCTGCGCGTGGGAGTGCACGTCGGGCGAGAGCTACTCGGTGTGCGCCGACGCCGACCGCAACCACACGCTGGGCGACCTCGAGTCCGTGTACACCCCGGGCTTCCTGACCAGCGACGTGACCGAGTCCCGCTTCACCGGCGGATGCGCCGGCTGGGACTTCGAGCTGACCGCGGGCGTGCCCCTCTACGAGGAGGCCCAGACCCTCGTGAACGAGCAGATCACCGCCTTCGTTCCAGGCGTGGTCCTCAAGATCGCCACGATCGCCGGCGACCTCGCCCGGGCGTTCACGAACGCCAACATCCACTCGGTGCTGAGCATCGACGGCGTGAGCGGTCAGCGACCGGCCGTCGTGCACGAACTGGTGGAGTGGAAGGTGCCGCTGCACGACCTCGACGGCGTCGAGACGACATACACCATCAACCTCCGTGACGCCGGGCTCACGGCCCTTCGTCGCGACGTCACCGCGACCGTCGATGGGACGACGCTGACGATCCCCGACCACACCTTCGCGCTCGACATGGGTCGCCTGCTCGTCTACGTGTACCGAAACGCAGTCCTCCCCTTGCTGGGTGTGAGGACGACCGCGGAGCTCCTCGCGACGTGGATCGACTGCGGCGCCCTCGCCCGACGACTGTTGTCTGCGTTCGACGTCAGGGTGATCGACGCGGCGACGCTTGAGGGCTACTGCGCGGCCGGGCTCACGCTCGGCGGCTCGGCGATCGAGTCGGGCCTCGAGTCCGCGATCGGCTCGATCGGCAACCTCACGCTCCGTGGCACGACCACGGGCGCCGAGTTCGACATGACGATGCACCCGCGTCGCCTCGTCGATGGGCTCTGGGAGGGCGGCCTCGCCGAGACGATCATGACCATCGACGTGACGGGCAACTTCACGGGCGTCCGCCGCTGATCGAAGGCACCTCGAGGCCCGCACCCGCGGGCTTCGAGCCGACCATCCGCGAGGGCCGGGGGGACTCTCCCCGGCCCTCGTCGTTCGTGGAGCGACCGGAGGCCCGCGGCCCGTCGTCAGCGCTTGATGCCGAGCAGCAGACCGTCGGGCGTGGGGATGCAGACGGTGTCGAAGTGCAGGCAGGCTTCCTCGTGGAAGCGTCGCATGGCCGCGCCGCGACGCGTGTCGTCGAGCAGCTCCCCGAAGAGGTACGCGTTGTCGCCGAGCAGCATGCCGCCGGGACGCAAGTGAGCGGCCGCCCACCGGCCGTAAGCGTCGTAGTTCTCCTTGTCGGCATCGATGAAGACCGCGTCGAAGGGTCCATGCGCCTCGAGCGTCGGGAGCACCTCGAGGCCCGCGCCGACGCACACCTCGACGCGCTCTGCGTGGCCGGCGGAGGCGATCGCGCGTCGGGCCACGTCCGCGTGACGCGGGTCGAACTCGATGGTCCACAGGCGCCCCGACGGTCGAAGCCCTCGGGCGATGCGCACGGCCGAGTAGCCCGCGAGGGTCCCGACCTCCACGGCCTTCTCCACCGCGGCGAGGCGCATGAGCATCTCGACCAGCTTTCCGTCCGAGATCCCGACCTGGATCGCCGGCATGCCTTCGCGTCCGGGCGCCGCGAACGCCGCGGCCAGCCCTTCGTCGTGCGGCGCGTGCAGCGCGTCGAGGTAGGCGACGATCTCGGGGGTGCCGTAGCGCATGCCGGCGCGGCTGTCTTGGTCTGCCATGGTGCGCGAGAAGGTAGCGCGTCGCGACGCAGGGTGCGCGCGGCCCTCGGCCTCCGTGCGTGGAGACTGGACAAGCCCCGCTCCGTCTGCGTTACGATGCGCGCCTGAAGGAGGCTCGAACATGGCCAAGGGACAGGAAAAGCCCAAGAAGGACAACAAGCCGAAGGTCAGCACGGCGGACAAGCAAAAGAAGAAGAAGGAGAAGAACGCCTCGAAGTGAGGCGCGCTTCGCCCCCGTGCGGCGTGCATGATCGGCGGTGCGCGTGCGACCCCGCCCGCGACACCGACCCAGCGCCGAATCGACCCCGGAAGCGTTCGCGCATCCGGGGTCGTTCTTCATCGGACACCGGGGCCTGCTGACCCTCGATCGCCTCCCGGCATGCCGGGCGGATCCGAAGCGCGTATCCTGACCCGCAGGACGCGTGCTTCCGCGTCGCGCCACCCAGGAGGCTCCGTGCCCGAGCGCTCGACGCCGTTGACGGTTGCACTGGTCGCCATCGCCTTCACGGCGATGTCGGGGCTCGACAGGACGGTCCCGGGCGCGCGCGCCCAGACGTCGAGCCCCGTGGCCACGGAGGCGCATCCGGAGGGCGGCCCTCGGGTGGATGCCGACCTCGAGTCGATGCAAGGCGGTCGAGTGCTCCTCGCCCGGGAGCGAGGGCGTCGGGTCGTCGTCCTGTTCTACGAAGACCGCCCCCACATCGAGGACAACAGCGCCTTCAAGGGGGAGGTCCAGAGATTCGTCGTCGACAACCATCTCGACGACCGCGTGGTCTGCTTCGGCGTCGCCAACCTCGGAGACGTCGGGGCCACACCACGGATGCTCGTGCGAGGGCTGATCCGCCCCATCGCCGAGCGCTGGGGGGTGGACATCCTGCTGGACTGGGAGGGCGCGCTGCGGCGACCGCCCTTCTCGTTCCGGACGGATGCCGCGAACGTCGCGCTCATCGATCGCGAGGGGCGCATCGCGTATCGGTTCACCGACACGGTCGACGCCTCCGCCCGACGCGCATTCTTCCAGGCGCTGCGCAGGGCCATCGCGCCGACGCGCTGAGCACCGGCGAGCGGCGTGGGCGAACGCCCGAGAACCGAGCCCGAAGCGCCGCGCACCTGCCGTTCGACCTCATGACGAGGCGAGACGAACGCGCTGCGACGCGACGCGAAACGGCCCCGAAACCACGATGGTTCCGGGGCCGTTGAGTTGGAGGCGCCGGGAGTCGAACCCGGGTCCGAAGGCGATCTGCCCTGACTTCTACGTGCGTAGCCCCTGTTTTATATCGCGATCCGGCTCGCCCAAGGGCAGGCTCTCCGTTCCGCTATCGACCCTTTGGTTTCACCGCTCTCCCGGGTCGCGTGGAGGCAGCTAGCCAGCTCGGTGACGCCTCCACGAGAGCGCTGGCGGGCTCTTCGCTTCGACGGCTCTCAGATCAGCTTATCAGGCCGCGAGAGCGTAGGTGCTATCGTTCGCACTTACAGATTCCCGGATGTTTTTGACGCCGTCTCCGAGTCCAGCGGCACGCCACCAGCGCTTCACTACCCCCGTCGAAACCGTGACACCCCCGTGGAGTCACACACGCCCGAAGATGGAACTCGCGGAGCCCATCCGCAAGCACCCATCGACAAGACGTTCCGCATCCGCCCTCGCCCGGACTGTGCGCGGACCCCTCCGTGCCTGTAGGCTCCCGTCCGTGTCGCGTCGTTTCGTCCTCGTTGCCTCGGCTTTCCTTCCGCTCCTCGCCTGCGCAGGACCGGCCGAACCCGCCGTGCCCGCGCCCCCGCCTGCTGCGCCACGCGCGGTCGAGTCGCCGGCCGCGACGGGCGAGGGCCCCGCGGGTGCCGGAGCCACGCCGTCGCCGATCGTGACCCGAGGCCGGGCGACCTACCTCCGGTACTGCGCGCTCTGCCACGGGCAGAACGCCGAGGGCTACGCCGCGGACCACGCGAACGCGATCGGCAACCCGGCGTTCCTCGCCGTGGCCGACGACGCCTTCCTCCGCGCAGCGATCACCGACGGCCGCCCCGGCACACCCATGTCGGCCTGGGGACGCGCGCACGAAGGCCCACTCGACGACGTCCTGATCGATTCTCTCGTCGCGTATCTCCGCAGCCTCGCCACGGCGCCGGCCGTGGACGTCTCGGCCGTGCAGGTCTCGGGCTCGGTGGAGCGCGGACGCGCGCTCTGGAGCGCCGAGTGCACGCGGTGCCACGGGGAGCGCGGCGAGGGCAGCGAGGTCGCGACGAGCGTCTCGCATCCGAACTTCCACCGCACCGTCAGCGACGGGTACCTGCGCCACACGATCGAGCACGGTCGCCCCGGCACCCCGATGCCCGCCTTCGGGCACCTGCCCTCGCAATCGCTCGACGATCTCGTCGCCTTCGTCCGCAGCCTCGAGCACGCCCCGGACCGGCCCTCGCCGCCCCCGGGCGACCCGCCGCCGGGGATCGCCGATCTCGTCATCAACCCGACGGGCCAGCCGCCCCGGTTCACGTTGCGCGAGGACCGCTTCGTCCCGTCCGAGGCGGTCAAGAACGCGCTCGAGCAGAACCGGCGGATGGTCATCCTGGATGCGCGGGCGACCTCCGATTGGGCCCTCGGACACATCCCCGGCGCGGCCCCGTTCCCGTTCTACGACATCGAGCAAATGGCCCAGCAGCTGCCCCGCGACGGGACGTGGATCCTGGCGTACTGCGCGTGCCCTCACGCCGCGTCCGGGCACGTGGTCGACGAGCTGAGGTCCCGCGGCTTCGAGCACACCGCCATCATCGACGAGGGCATTCATTTCTGGATGGATCACGGATACCCGGTCGCCCGCGGAGCCGCCCCGTGAGCGCCACGTCGGCGTCGGCCGAGAGGCTGACGACCGCGCCGACGAGCTCCGAGGCCGCGCTCCTCGCCGCGGCCCGGCAGCTCGGGGGGCGAACCCTCGCCGAGGTCGCCGCGGACACCGGGTTCGGCCCCATCGCGCCCTCCCACAAGGGCGCCGTCGGCATGCTGGTCGAGCGGGCGCTCGGCGCCGATGGCGGGGCACGCCCGGGGCCGGATTTCTCCGCGCTCGGCATCGAGCTGAAGACCCTTCCGATCGACGCCCACGGGCGACCGGCGGAGAGCACGTTCGTCTGTTCCGTCCCGCGGCGTGCGGAGCTCGACTGGGCCGGTTCGAGCGTTCGGGCGAAGCTCGCACGCGTCCTGTGGGTCCCGGTGCAGACCCACGTCCCAGTCCCGCATCGCGTCATCGGCTCCGCGTTCTTGTGGTCGCCCCCGCCTGCGCTCGAGGAGATCCTCCGCGACGATTGGTACAAGCTCACGGACCTCCTCGCGGCCGGCGACGAGCGCATCTCCGCACGGCATGGAGTCGCCCTCCAGCTTCGGCCGAAGGCACGGGACGCCTCCGTCCGATTCCGCGGTGCCGATGGCGAGGGCGCCCCGCTGCTCTGCGCCCCGAAGGCGTTCTACTTGCGGCGGGTGGTCACGCAGGCGCTTCTGGAACAGGTCGGTCTCTTCCAACCACGACCGCAGTGAGCGGCGCGCGCCGTCACGCTGGAAGGCGCGGGGGCCCGACGGTAACCTCCCGCACGATGGGCCAAGCACTCACCCCTGCGCTGCCGCTCGGAGCCGACGACGCGCTCCGGCGCGCGACGTACGCGCGCGTGCGCGCCTCGATCGACGCCCTGCTCGACGGCGAAGAGGACTGGGTCGCGGCGATGGCGACCGTCGTATGCGAGCTCCATCACGCCTTCGAGAGCCACGACTGGACCGGGTTCTACCGGGCCGTCGGCGGCGAACGGCTGGTCATCGGCCCCTACCAAGGCGGCCATGGTTGCCTTCGAATTCCTTTCAGCCGAGGGGTGTGCGGCGCGGCCGCGAGGACTCGCCAGACCCAGCTCGTGCCGGACGTGGAGGCGTTCGAGGATCACATCGCGTGCAGCTCGAGCACGCGCTCCGAGATCGTGGTGCCGGTGTCGACCCCGGACGGCCGGCTGCTCGCGGTGCTCGACGTCGACAGCGACAGCCCCGCCGCGTTCGACGCGCTCGACCGCGAAGCCCTCGAGGATCTCTGCCGTGCGCTCGGTCGGCGCTTCGAGGGCCACGCCCCTCCCTGACGGAATCCCGGCCGCGCATCACTCCGTGGCGCCCCGCGGCGCGCAGGCCGTCCGTCGGAATCGGTAGGGCGCATCGACGTCGCGGCCGCCATCGTTGTTGAGGGTGTCGAGGCACTCGCCCGCGGGCTCGAGCTGGCCCCGAAACGTGTCGGGGTTGTAGGAGAAGAGTGAGGACGGGCAGTCCACCCGCGCGATCGAGTGCGTGTCCGCGCCGAACACGAAATCGGTGCCTCGCAGCCGACCGTGGGCCTCCATCAGGACCGTCACGTCGTGCCCTCCGGGCGTGCAGGCGGGCGGTCTTCGATCGCTCGCCTGTCCTGACCACGCCCGCGAGAGGATGTGCCCCGTGAGCCGCTCCCCATCGCGGCGGATCATCATCGTCATCCGCGCCCAGTCGTGAAACTCCGGGGAGTAACGATGCGCCACCCACGTGCCGGTGATCGGGTCGTCACAGCGGAGCGCGCGCTCGAGCAGCGCGCGAGACGCCCCTTCCGCGCTGCCCACCCCGACGCTTCCGAGGATGAGGGCGCCCACGGCGTCGCTCCCTGGAGCTCGACCGGAATGCGAGGCGCCCTCCGACGGGCTCCCCGAGGAAGACGCGGCCGGCGCCGCGGAGGCCTGGGCTCGCATCGATGCCGCGTCCTCGTCCGTGGGCATCGGCGTGGCGGCGAGCGACGCGCCGGTCGGCGCAGAGGAGGCCGGCTCGGCGCGCTCCGGCGCCGTCAACACCCGTCGGGCGCGCGGGACTTCTTCCCGGCTCGCGGTGGTCGGCTCCGGGCCCGTTCGTGCGGCGTCGACAAGCGGCGTCGGAGGCAGGACTGCAGAGGACCGCGCGGCGAGCACGGCGATCTCGACCACGAGGTCCCCCGCGCCCGCACGCCCGCGCTCTCCCCCGGCCCCTGGAGGCCCCCCGCGCCACCCGAACAGCACCGAGACGGCGAAGACCGCGGCGTGCAGCACGAACGACGCGACGGCGAACAAGCCGAAGGGGAGCCTGCCGATCCCGCCCCGGGGCTCGCTCATCCCTCGCCCGAGGGCCGCCCCGTCAACGACACGCCGCCGTCGACCAAGATCTCGACGCCGGTCACGAAGCGGGCGCGCACCAAATAGAGCACCGCGTCCGCCACGTCCTCCGCGGACCCGAGGCGCTGCAACAGCGTCCGCTCGGCGAGCACCCTGCGCTCATGCTCGCCCATGTCTTCCGGCGGCAACACCGTGCCGGGAGCGACGGCGTTGACGCGCACCTCCGGCGCGAGCTCGAGCGCGAGCGTGCGAGCGAGTTGCTTGGTGGCCCCTTTGCTCACGACGTACGGCAGAAAATGACGGTACGGCGCCGTGGCGCTCGTGCACGTGACGAGCACGATCGAGCCCCGCGACGCACGCAGCGCGGGTGCCGCGCGCTGCGCGATCAGCATCGGCGCGCGCACGTTCAGCGCCATCGCCCGATCGAAGGACGCCGCATCGACGGCCTCGAGTTCCACGCGCTCGAAGTTGGCCGCGCTCGACACCACGTGGTCGAGGCGTCCGAAGCGCGCGACCACGGCGTCGACGAGCGCGGCCG
>CAIKNO010000311.1 GCA_903828805.1 uncultured Sandaracinus sp.
CATCGCCCGCACCTCGTCGGCCATGCCCTGCTTGGAACGCGCGACGTAGGACGTGGGATCGCTCGCGCGCAAGGCGGCCGCCTCGGCGAGCGAGAGGCCGGGGGGCACGTAGCCGACGAGCGGATCGTGGGCCGAGGTCTGCTCGGTGACGAAGTCGGGCGTGATCCCCCGACGGACGAGCTCGGGGTAGACGTCCGCCGCGTTCGCGATGAGCGCCACGCTGACGGCCTCGCCGCGCCCGCGCGCGGCGTCGACCCAGGAGAGGCCCTCGTCGAGCGAGTCCGTGATCCGGTCGACGTACCGGTCCTTCAAGCGCTTCTCCGCGCGCGCGCGGTCGACCTCGACGCCGAGGAAGCAGGCGCCGGCCATCGTGGCCGCGAGCGGCTGGGCACCGCCCATCCCGCCGAGGCCTGCGCTGAGGATCCATCGCCCCTTCCAGGAACCTCCGAAGTGGGCGACTCCGGCGGCGACGAACGTCTCGTACGTGCCCTGCAAGATCCCCTGCGTGCCGATGTAGATCCACGACCCTGCGGTCATCTGGCCGAACATCGTCAGGCCCATCGACTCGAGCCGGCGGAACTCGTCCCAGGTCGCCCAGTGCGGGACGAGCACCGAATTCGAGATCAGGACCCGCGGCGCATCGCGGTGCGTCCGGAACTTGCCGACGGCCTTGCCGGACTGGACGAGGAGCGTCTCGTCGGCTTCGAGCGACTCGAGCTCGCGCACGATGACGTCGAAGGCTTCCCAGCTCCTCGCAGCCTTGCCGGTGCCCCCGTACACCACGAGGTCCGCCGGGCGTTCGGCGACCTCGGGGTCGAGGTTGTTCATCAACATCCGCAGGGCGGCTTCCTGCGGCCAGCCCTTGCAGCGGAGCGTGGCACCTCGCGGCGCCCGGATCGTGCGGGGAGTGCTCATGGCGTGGGCTCTACCACGGTCGGGCGAAGGGTCCCCGCGAGAGGACTCACGTCCCTTCCGGATACCCGACCATCCGGTTTTGCTCGACATCCCACAGCTTCATCCGGAAGCACGCGAGCACGTCGCGGGGGTGAATCGAGGTGGTGCCCTTCGGGCTCTGCAGCTCGGGGATGGCCGCCATCGCTTCGGGCAGGCGGTAGAACGGGATCCCCGGATTCAGGTGGTGCACGTGGTGGTAGCCGATGTTCCCGGTGAACCAGTGGAACAGAGGACCGCCCCGCATGTAGCTCGAGCTCTCGAGCGCGGCGCGCGTGTATTCCCACGACTCGCGCGGCTGCACGTTCATCTCCGGGAAGTCGTGCTGCGCGTAGAACAGGTAGGCCCCCGCCATCGTCGCGATGAACAGAGGCAGGACGTAGGCGAACAGCAACGTCGACAGGCCGGCGAAGGACCCGATGGCGACGCAGGCCGCGGCATGGACGACGACTGCGAGCAAGGAGTCCCAATTCTTGCGCGGATTGCGCTGGAACGAACTCACGCACATCCCGTAGAAAAACACCGTGTAGAGCGCGAAAACGATCGTCAGCGGATGCCGGTAGATCTTGTAGACGACCCGCTGTGTCGGCGTCATCTGCTTCCACATGTCGGTGGTCACCATGAGGTACGACCCGACGTGAGAGCCGACGATCTTCGCGGTGTGCGCGTGGTGATAGTTGTGCGTCTGTCGCCACACGTTCGGCGGCGTCAGGACGTACATCCCGAACGCGTACATCACCCACTTGCCGACGGTCGAGCCGCGCAGCAGCGAGTTGTGCATGTAGTCGTGGTAGAGGATGAATCCGCGGACGGTCACCAGCCCCATCAGCACCGACGCCACGAGCCGCACGCCCCACATCGGGGCCAGCACCGTCACGGCCTGGAGGACTGCGAGGACGGCGAACGTCTCCGCCACGTGGAGCCAGCTCCGCGTGCGGTTCTCCTTCCCGAACTCCTTCGCGTGGGCCAGCAGTTCCTTGGCCGAGCGGCGGCCCGGCGGCCACGGTGACGGGGCAGGGCTCGAAAGGGACGTGGAGGGGGAGCCCGGGGGCTGCTCGATCATCGCGGCGGCGTCCATCGTGTCTGTTTCGCCTGCGGCGAAGGCGGGAAACTCCACCCTCGCGCCCCGCTTCGAGCGAGGCGACGGGGTTTTGACCGCACTCGTGTCCGTTTTCAAGGCCGGGGGCCGCGGTGCCCGCGTCGCTTCGGACGGTTCCCCACGCGGCCCGCGCGGGAGACGGGGGCGGTGGGGCGCAATCGGTGTGCTAGGGTCGCGGCGTGCTCGGCGAGGACGGCATCGCAGTGGAGGTTCGGTCGTGGGCGCTGGCCGCAAAGCGTGCCGGGCGTGCACTCGCCGTGGCGTCGACCGCACGGAAGAACGCCACGCTGCTCCGGCTCGCCGCTGGCCTCCGCGAGGGCATGCGTTCGATGCTGGTTGCGAATGCGGCCGACGTGGCCGAGGCGCGGCAGTCGGGATTGTCCGCGGCGATGCTCGATCGGCTGCGGCTCGATGAGGCGCGGGTCGAGGGCATGGCCCGTGGCATCGAGGACATTGCACGTCTGCCCGATCCGGTGGGGTCGATCGAGGCGCTCGAGCGACGGCCGAACGGACTGCTCGTCGGCCGGATGATGGTTCCGCTGGGGCTCGTCGGCATCGTGTACGAGTCGAGGCCGAACGTGACGGCCGAGGCGGCCGCGCTGTGCATCAAGAGCGGCAATGCCGTGATGCTCCGGGGTGGCTCCGAGGCGCTCCGCACCAACCACGAGATCGCGGCCATCGTCGGGGCGGCGCTCGAGGCGGAAGGGTTCGAGCCCGCGGCCGTGCTGCTGCTGCCGACCTCCGACCGCGAAGCGATGCGGGCGATGATGAGGCTCAGCGGCGTGCTCGACGTCCTCATCCCGCGCGGTGGGGATGGACTCATCCGCTACGTCTCCGAGCACGCGACCGTGCCGGTGATCATGCACGCCAAGGGCGTCTGCCACGTCTACGTCGATGCCGACGCGGACCTCGAGATGGCGGAACGGATCGTCCTCAACGCCAAGACCCAGCGCCCCGGCGTGTGCAACGCGATGGAGACGCTGCTGGTCGATGCCGCCGTGGCCCCCACGTTCTTGCCGAAGGTCGGCGAGGCCTTGCGTGCGCACGGTGTGTCGCTGCGGGCGGACGACCGCGCGCGGGCGCATCTGCCGCAGTCCGAGCCGGCGACCGATGCGGACTGGGACGCCGAGTACCTCGACCTCGTGCTCGCCATCGCCGTGGTCGATGGCCTCGAGGCGGCGATGGCGCACGTCGGTCGCCACGGGTCCGGGCACACCGAGGTGATCGTGACCCGGAGCTACGCGCGGGCGCAGCGCTGGGTGCGCGAGGTGGACGCGAGCCTCGTGGCGGTGAACGCCTCGACGCGGTTCAACGATGGTTCCGAGCTCGGGCTCGGAGCGGAGATGGGGATCTCGACGACCAAGCTTCACGCGTACGGCCCGATGGGGCTCGCGGAGCTGTGCGCACGCAAGTGGGTGGCGTACGGGGACGGACAGATTCGAGGATGATCGGAAGGCAGGAACGAGTGGCGACGACGCGGAAGAAGACGAGCACGAAGAGCGCAGCGGCGGCGAAGAAGGCGCCGGCGAAGAAGGCCGCGACCAAGAAAGCGCCGGCGAAGACGGCGCCGGCGAAGAAGGCCGCGACCAAGAAGGCGCCGGCGAAGAAGGCCGCGACCAAG
>CAIKNO010000312.1 GCA_903828805.1 uncultured Sandaracinus sp.
CACCAGCCCGACCTGAGGCGCAGCGCGCGCTCAAAGGAGGCCGCGCTCGAGAGCGCCATCGCGACCCTCAGGCGGCACGGGTACACGAACGTCACCCTCGCCGACGCCGCCCGCCGTCTCGGCTGAGCGGCGCGCCCCCTCAGTCCTTCGTCCCCTTCACGACCTGCCACCCGCTCGATCGCCGCGCCGTCACGGCCGCGCGCGCGAGGGCATCCGCCCGCTCGTTGCCGGCGACGCCCGCGTGCCCCGGCACGTAGAGGAGCCGCACCCCCGGCAAGCGCTTGAGCGCCTTCTTCACCTCGGCGACCAGCTCCACGTTGGCCTTCGCCTTCCAGCCCTTGCTCAGCACCCCGATCGAGTACTGGCTGTCGGTGCGGATCTCGATGGCGACCGGCAGCGTGCCCCCCGCGCCGTCGAGGTAGAGCTCGGCCACGCGGAGGATGGCCGTCAGCTCGGCGATGTTGTTCGTGCCCGTGCCGAGGTACTCCGACAGCTCGCGCCGGGTCTCGCCCTCGTCGATCATGATGCCCAGCCCCGCCGGACCGGGGTTGCCGCTGCACGCGCCGTCCGCGTACGCCACGAGCGCGCCGTCGCTCGGGGCCGTCCGATGCGCGGTCGCCTCGTGCTTGCGCGGCATGCCCCCGGGGCGCGCAGACCTCGTCGGGCCGGCCGCGGCCTCGGTGCCCGCCGCGCGCGGCGCAGGGGCCTCCGCCGGACCGCAATGGTCGTCGGGCAGGACCTCGAGGGGCGTGACGGCCTCGAGGTTCGACGGGATGGCCCGGTACGCACGGCCGTCGTTCGGCTTGTAGCGAACCTCGACCTTGCCGCCCTCGGGGCGCAGCTGTCCGGCCTCGTCACACCGCGCGAGCACCTTCTGGCCGCGCAACCGCATCGTCCTCCATGCCATCGCGGCGACGTGTAGCACGGAGCGCAGCCGCGGAGCCGCATGCCGAGGTCCGGGAGGACCTCCGCGCGGATGGAAGCACTGCCCGCGCCGACGTTCAGTAGGGATTCTGGCGAAGGTAGTTGCCGGCCGGGTCGTAGTTGCACGCCCAGATCTCGGCGCCGTTCGAGCACGTGGCGACGCCGCATCCGACCCGCTGGGTGTCGCGCCAGACGACCTGGGTGTAATGCCCGCAGCCGTTGCTGTTCTGCGCGGCGATGCACGCCATGTCGCAGGCATCGCCGTTCATGAACGGGCCGTACGTGTAGCAGGCGACCTCGTCGTACCAGCTCTGCACGACGTCGGCGGCGCCGATGCTCAGGCCCCGCTGCCAGTAGAGGTTTTCACCGAACTCGTTCGTGGAGTGCGTCAGCCCGCAGCCCGTCGTCGCGAGGTGCTCCGCCCACGCCTGCGCCGTCGCAGCGAGCGACGACGACCACGCGAGCGGCGGCAGCGGCGTCGACGTCGAGACCATCGCGCGGAGCCGGTTGTGCGCCTCGGTCATCCCCACCATCCGCCCGGTCTCGACGTCCGAGGGCGGCGGCGGCGGCCCCGCGTCGACCTCGGGACCCGGCCCCCCGTCGGGAAGCACGGGGAGGCCAGCGTCGCCCTCCGGCGGCGGGGGCGAATCGCTCCCGCAGCCTGCAAGCGCGGCCAGGCCGAGGGCGAGAAC
>CAIKNO010000313.1 GCA_903828805.1 uncultured Sandaracinus sp.
CACCTCTCGCCGTGATCGCGGGCGTCGCCGGGGCCGAAAAGCCTCTGGAAACGGCCTGAATCCGCGCCCGCCCGCACGTCCGCGAGCGTTGACACCTCGGATGCGGGTTCACTATCCTCGCCCCCGCGCCGAGCGGCGCTCGTCCGACGCTCGTCCGACGCGACCCCGAGGAATTCATGGCCAAGCGGATCTTGTTTTTCGAGAGCGATGCCGCCTTCGCGGCCGCGGTCACGTCCCGCCTTCGCCGGCACGGCGTCGGGGTCACGGTCGTCAGCGACGGGAACGCCGGCGTCGACGCTGCGATGGCAGAGCGTCCAGACCTCATCCTGCTGACGATCGAGCTTCCCGGGATGAACGGGTTCCTGGTCTGCAAGCGGCTCAAGAAAGCGGCCGAGACGGCCAGCATTCCCGTCGTGATCCTCTCGAGCGAGGCGACCGACGAGATCTTCGAGCAGCACCGCAAGCTGCGAACGCGCGCCGAGGAGTACCTGCACAAACCGGTGGAGCTGGACGCGCTCGTGCGGACCATCGGCGCGTTCGTGACGCTCGACACGGCCGGGTCGGAGACGGCGTCGATGCCGGAGCTCGACATCCTGCTCGACGCCGACGAGGCCGAGCCTGCGATGCCGGACGTCGACGCGGAGATTGATGCATTCGCCGACAGCGCGTTCGACTCGCTGCTCGGAGGCGAGGAGGAGCTGACGACGATCGGCGTGATGCCTTCGCCGCCGTCGAGCGCCGGCAAGCCCGCCGCGGCCGCCAAGCCCGCGCCGAGTGCCAGGTCTGCGTCGAGTGCCCCCGCCGCCCGCTCCGCGCCGCCGCCCGCACGCATGGCGAGCACGCCGCCACCTGCGACCCCCTCGAGTTCGGGCGTCACGGTCGCGCCCTCCTCGGCCGGTGCGCTCTCCGCGGCCGCCGTCACCTCGTCCTCCGGCAGCGTCGCGGCGCCGGCGCCCGCCGCGCCCGCGACCTCGGGGTCGGCCGAGACCCGCGATGCCCAGGGCCTCCGGAGCGCGCTCGCCGAGGCCGTGGCCGACGCGGAACGGAATCAATCGAACGTCGAGCGGCTGGAGCGCGAGCTCGCCGAGCTTCGTCGCAGCAGCGCCGCCGCAGGGCGTCCCGGCGGGGTGTCGAGCCGGGAGTTCCTCGACCTCCGGGAAACGCTCAACAAGAAGGACAAGGAGCTCCTCGACGTCAAGGATCAGCTGAGCAGCCGCGACAAGCAGCTCTTGGAGTTGCGCGATCGGAGCCTCGCCCACGAACGGGAGAAGGCCGATGCGAGCGACCGTCAGCTCGTCCTCGAGCGCGAGATCGCGGACCTGCGCGATCGGAACGAAGCGCTCGGCGCGGATGTCGAGGTCGGCCAGAAGCGCGGGGAGGACCTGAAGGCTCGCCTCGATCGCAGCGAGGCCAAGGGCCGCAAGCTCGGCGAGGAGCTCGAGGAGACGCGGCGCGCCCACGCGGAGGCCACGGCGACGCTCATCGCGGAGCACGAGGCTGGACGCGCGGCCGCGCTGGCGGCGCTCCGGGCCGAGCTCGAGGCCAGCGCCGCCGCCCAGGTCGCCGCCGCCCACGCCCAGCGCGAGCTGGAACTCCGCGCCCAGGCCGACGCGCACGGAACGGTCGTCGCCGACCTCGAGGCGGGCCATGCGCTCGCCCTCGAGACGCTCCGCGCGGAGAGCGCCGCCGCCCAGCAGGCGGCCCTCGACGCGCTGCGGGCCGAGCTCGAGGCCAGCGCCGCCGCCCAGGTCGCCGCCGCCCACGCGCAGCGCGAACTGGAGCTCCGCGCCCAGGCTGGGGCCCACGCCTCGTCCGTGGCCGACCTGGAGGCCGGACACGCCCTCACCCTCGAGGCCCTCCGCGACGAGCACACCGCCGCCCAGCAGGCGGCCCTCGACGGGCTGCGGGCCG
>CAIKNO010000314.1 GCA_903828805.1 uncultured Sandaracinus sp.
CCCGAGGCGGTCGTCGTCGAGTCGGAACCTGCGCCTGCGCCTGCGCCGGAGCCCGCGGCTGCCTCAGAGCCGGAGCTCGAGCCGGCGCAGTCCAGTCCCGTAATCGAGGACTTGGGCTTCGAGCCCGAGGTCCCCGTTGCTGACCTGCCCGTCCTCGACCAGCCCGCTGCTGAGGTGCCTCCCATCCCGGCGGGCTTTGCCGAGCCAGAGCCGGAGCCGGAGCCCGAGCCGGTGCCGCCCGTTTTCGAGGCTGCAATCTCGGAGCCCGAAGTCGCCGAACCCGAAGCGCCCGAGCCGAGCGCTGACCTCGAGGACTGGGCCGCGCAGTTCGCCGACCTTGCGCTGGCGAGTGCGGTGGAACCCGACGCCGCGCCACCGGAACCCGAATCGCTCGTCGAGGCGGCGCCGCAGGAGTATCCATCGTCAATCAGCCGGTTCCCCGGCGACTTCGAGGGCAACAGTGGGATCGAGTCCCTCGGCGCGCATGGTTTTCCCGACGCGCTGCTCGAAGTCGAGCCCGAAAGTGGGGCCTGGGGCCAACCGAGCGCAGAGGACCCCCTCGACGCCAGCACCCGAATCTATCGTCCCGGTGAGGCCGAATTGCCTTCCGCGGCGCCCGGGGCGTCGGCGGAATCGCCCATGGACGGCTCCACCCGGATCTTCAATCCCGAGGTGAACCCGCTCGACCCCATCGCCGCGGTCCCGCCGTCACCGGAGGGCGAGCCGGTGGAGACCGCCGGCGAGCTGGACTGGCTCGATGGCCTCGACTTCGGGCTCCCCGATCGCGAAATGCCTGCGGACGAAGGCGCAGAGCGCGGGGACGGCCCCTTGCTCGTCGAGGGTGATGCGCCGGCCTTCGAGTGGGAGCCGATCGCGTCTGCGCCGAACCTCCCGGATGCATTGGACGTGTCCGAGAGCCTGCCTGCGGTGAGCCAGGCGAGCCACGGGACGTTTGAATTGCCGGAGCTCGGTGAGGCCGGTGACGAGCTGGCGCGGCTGCTGGATGCGCCGGATGCGTCGACGGGTGTCCTAGCGCCGCGCGACGCCGTGGATGAGCCCGCGCCGCTGCGCGCGCGCGCCGAGACGAACTCGAGCCTGCCGCCGCTGGAGCCCGACACCGTGCGGTTCTCCCCGGCGCAAGCGGACGCGCTCTTCGGAGATGATTCGCCTCGAGCCGCCGAGGCGCCCGCCCCGGCGCAGCGTGGGGGGCTCATCCCGCCGCCGCAGTCGACGCCGCTGGGGCCCGCCGCGGACGCGGACGACGTCTCCGAGTGGTCGGGCTGGGCGGCGCTCGCCGAGGAGCTTCATCTGGGTCCGGATGCGGCTTTGCCCGCGACACCCATGGCCCCCCCGGTGCCCGACGCCCGCGCTGCGCCTCCGACGGCGGATGCGCGACCCGAGGCTCCGGCGGCCGCAGCGGGCCGACTGTCCTGGCACGACGAGCCCGCCGGCGTCGGCGCCGGGCTGCCCGAGTCGGACTTCCCGTCGCTGCCGGTTCGCCCGGGCGTGCCGATGATGCGGCCCACGCTGCCCGCGCTGCCGCGCGTGCGCAACTCGATGCCGCTCGGTCCGGTTTCGCGCACACCGGTCGCCGTACCGGGGCTTTCGGCCGGGCTCGCCGCGGCTTTGGCCCGGGGGTCAG
>CAIKNO010000315.1 GCA_903828805.1 uncultured Sandaracinus sp.
AGTTCGACCGCACTCGAAGCATCCGTTGCCTCGTCCCAATAGCGAATCTCGGCCCGGTTCGATGCGTACCGACCAGCGAGGAGGAAGGGGTGCTCATCGCTCAATCGTTCGAGCGCGGCCCGGATCTCGTGGGACGAGACTGCTCCGCCCTCCACGGTCAACGTGACGTGCCACATGCGGGCGGACGAATCGAGGACGACGCTCAGCACTCGCGGCCTCCCTTCGAAGCCTTGCCCTCAGAGCACGACGAGATCGTCCCGGTGAACGACCTCGCGCTCGTACGCCGCTCCGAGCTCGCGAGCAAGCTCGCGAGTGGACCTGCCGAGCAGCCCCGGCAACTCCGTCGAGTCAAAGTTGATCAGTCCGCGGGCGATCGCGTGACCCTTTTCGTCGAACAAGTCGACCGGATCTCCGGCGCTGAACGTGCCCTCGACGCTCGTGATGCCAGCTGGGAGGAGCGACATGCGGCGTCGGACGACCGCATCGGCCGCCCCGGCATCGAGGTAGACCCTGCCGGAACCGGTCGTGGCATGGGCCAGCCAGAGCAGGCGGGTCGACGAGCGCTCCCCCGTCGGATGGAACACCGTCCCGACCGTGGCGTCCGAAAGCGCCCGTGACGAGTCGGCGGCAGCGGCAAGCAGCACTGGAATGCCCGCTGCGTTCGCGATGCGCGCCGCCCCTACCTTCGAGGTCATGCCGCCGAGCCCGACCCCGGCCTCGCCTACGCCTCCGATTCGGACGCCCCTGAGATCAGCCTCGGACGCGACCGTCTCGATGAGGGTGGCACCAGCCTGCCCCGGCGGACCGTCGTAGAGCCCCGCGACATCGGAGAGGAGGACGAGCGCATCGGCCTGGACGAGATGGGCGACCAGTGCGGCAAGGCGGTCGTTGTCACCGACCCTGATCTCGTCGGTCGCGACGGTGTCGTTCTCGTTCACGATCGGGACGATGCCGAGTTCGAGGAGCTTGAACAGCGTGCGCTGCGCATTGCGGTAGTGCGTGCGCCTCGTGACATCGCCTGCGGTGAGGAGCACCTGCCCCACGGTGAGGCCGTGCGTTGCGAACGCCCGCGAGTACGCGGCGATGAGGATGCCCTGACCAACGCTTGCAGCCGCCTGCGCGGTCGCGAGATCGCGCGGCCGACGGGTGAGGCCCAGAGCAGGAAGGCCGGTCGCGATGGCCCCGCTCGAGACGAGGACGACCTGATGGCCCGCCAACACACGCGCCGCGATGTCGCTCACAAGCGCCTCGACCCGCTCATCATCGAGCCCGCCGGATCGCTTGGTGAGCGAGGACGAGCCGACCTTCACGACGAGCCGAGGAGCCTGCGCGATCGATGCGCGCGCGGCTGACATCAGTCGTCGCCGTCTAGTCGGGCATCGACGCGCACATCCGTTCCACGCGGTCCTTGATGGGGCCCCTCACCAGCGATGATGGACGGCTGCCAGTCGAAGACGACTGCGTTCTCCTCGCCGCCGATCATCACCGTTGCACCAGGGGTCGCACCGGCGGTGTAGAGCGCCTCCTCGACCCCGAGGCGGGCCAGGCGGTCGGCGAGGTAGCCGACTGCCTCGTCATTGCTGAAGTCGGTCTGGCGCACCCAGCGCTCCGGGCGCTCACCGCGGATCCGGTAGCCGTCCGGCTCGACGAGGACCTCGAAGCCCGTTTCGTTGACGGCCCGCGGCTTGATGACGATGCGGGGCTCCTCGTCGGGGATCGATGCCTTGCGTGCCTCCATGACGAGCGCCGCCATTGCGAAGGAAAGCGGTCGCAGCCCCTCTCGGGTCGCGGCCGAGATTTCGAAGACCTGCAGGCCGCGCTCCTCGAGGATCGGACGAACCATGTCGGCAAGCGTACGAGCATCGGGCACGTCGATCTTGTTCAATGCGACGAGTCGCGGGCGGTCCAGCAGTCCCCCGTAGGCGGCGAGCTCAGCCTCGATGACATCGAGATCGTCGATCGGGTCGCGCCCCGGCTCCATCGTCGCGCAGTC
>CAIKNO010000316.1 GCA_903828805.1 uncultured Sandaracinus sp.
CGACGGCGACGAGCGCGAGCAGGACGACGGATCGTTGGGCCATGGGCCAATACTCTGGTCGAACCGGTCGGTCCGCAAGGCGTCACTCTGATCAGGGTGTCGGATCGCCCCGACGCGGGGGCGCACGGAGGGGCGATGCGGCCCTTCGCCGCGCCGACGGCGGGGGGACCCGCGGGCCCACAGCGCGCGGGATCCGCGGGCGCTCAGCGCGGTACGCTGCGGGCCCACAGCGCGCGGGATCCGCGGGCGCTCAGCGCGGTACGCTGCGGCGATGCGTCGTCCCCGCGTTCTGCCCGTCGTGCTCCTGGTCGTCCCCGCGTGGCTCGCGGCCTGCGGGGCGTCCTCGCCCCGTCCGGTCGAGCCGTCGACCGCCGGCTCCTCCCTCGAGGCGGACTGGGCGCGCTGGCGCGCGGAGCGACGGGAGTCGCTCGCGGGACCGGACGGCTGGCTGTCGCTGGTCGCCCTCGGTTGGCTCGATGGCCCCTCGACGACGGTCGGTTCGGAGCCCACCGCGCAGGTGGTGCTCCCGGCCGACCATGCGCCGCCGCGCATCGGGCGGATCGAGCGGCGCGAGGGGGCCGCGTGGCTCGTGCCCGAGCCCGGCGTCGCGCTCACCTGCGACGGCGCGCCCATCCCCGGGGCGCTCGCGCTCACGCCCGACGATCCGGGCCCGCCGACCGTGGTCGAGCTCGGCCCGCTGCGCATGCACGTCATCGCCCGCGCGGGGCGCCTCGGCCTGCGGGTGAAGGACCGCGAGAGCCCTGGCCGGCTGCACTTCGGGGACCTCGCGGTCTTCCCCTACGACCCGGCGCTCCGCGTGGCCGCGCGCTTCGAGCCCGCGGCCGAGGGCGCGACCCTGCCGATCGTCAACGTGCTCGGGCAGCAGGTCGACGAGCCGCTCGCGGGCCGCCTCCACTTCACGGTGGGAGGGCGCGCGCTCTCGCTGCTCGCGACGTGGGCGGGCGCGACCCCGGCCGACGGGCTCTCGGTGATGCTGCGCGACACGACGAGCGACGAGGGCGCGACCTATGGCGGGGGCCGCTACCTCGAGGTGGCCGCGCCCGACGCGGACGGCGCGACGTGGGTCGACTTCAACCGCGCGTACACGCCGCCCTGCGGCTTCACCGACTTCGCGACGTGCCCGCTCCCGCCCGCCGACAACGAACTGCCCGTCGCGATCACCGCCGGCGAGCGCGCGCCCGACGGTCACTGAGCGAACGCTTCAGCGGCCGACGATGACGTCGAGCGACGCGCCGTGGGCCACGACGCGGTACGCGGGCGTCCGGCCGGCGACGAAGCGGAGCGTGAGCACGCTGTGGTCGCCGCGGTTGAGGATCGACGCCCGCTCGATCGAGGGATTGGTCGCCGCGATCGGGCCAGCACGGTCCAGCGAGAGCGCGCCGCGCACGGTCACGGTGAAGCCGTTCGCGTCGGAGACGCCCTCGAGGCTCTCCACGGGGGCGCTCATCGCGAGGGTCGTGGTTCGACCGGAAGGCACGTCGGCCGCCCCGAAGGTCATGCCGCCGCCGACCGCGCGCCCCGGCTCGGTGGCCTCGGGGGCCGCGGCCGCCATGCCGGCCGCCGCCGGAGCCGCGCCCTGGGCGCGCAGGTCCGCGAGGCTCGGATACGTCGGCGCGGGCATCGGACCCGCCTGGGTGGCGGCCTCGGGCATCGCACGCTCGTACGCGCCCGCAGGCGCCGCGCCGTATGCGCCCGCAGGCGCCGCACCGTACGCGC
>CAIKNO010000317.1 GCA_903828805.1 uncultured Sandaracinus sp.
CAGCCCCATCATGGACGCTCGGCTGCGGGAGGCCGCCTGCGCGACTCCTCGAATTCCGGCCTGGAGAAGGCTGATTTCGAGGCCAATCCACGTCGTCCGACCGCGGCACGCTTCCTGCGAAGCCGCTTGTCATGCAAACGCTCGTTCGGTTCCTCTACTGCTCCGTCCTCATCGCAGGCTGCAGCGGCTCGGTGGGGTCCGACACCGTCCGGCACCGAAACCGCTCGCAGACGAGCATCGCCGACGCCGGCCCGGTCGGTGGCGACGGAGGCGTCGGCGAGGACGGAGGCGCCGGCGGCGACGCGGGCGCAGCGCCCGCACCCACGCCGATGGTCCACGACGCGTGCGGGAACGGATTCGACGACGACGGCAACGGCGAGATCGACGAAGGCTGCGCCTGCGAGACGGGCACGACGCAGCCGTGTCATCCGGATGCGACCGTGGCCGGCGTCGGGGCCTGCGCATGGGGCCAGCAGACCTGCAGCGGGGGCGAGTTCGGGACCTGGGCGGAGTGCAACGGCGCGGGGTTGGCTGCGACCGAGGACTGTCACGACGGGGTGGACAACGACTGCGACGGGTTGCTCGACTGCACCGACGAGGTCGACTGCGGGTGTGCGTGCGCTCCGCCCCCCGATCCCACCACGCTCATCGACGTCCTCGGCGGGTACAGCACGGTCGAGTCGTGCGGCCCGGGATGCGCCGACCTCTGGGTGGGACGCATCGGCGACAACTACTGGTCGGGGCGCTGCTCGATCTTCGAGGAATCGACGAGCATCTCGGTCCTCGTTCCCGGCGCGATCCGGAGCGCCGTCCTCGAGCGAGCCAAGTGGGACGACTACATGCGGGTCAGCCTCAACGGCGTGCGGGTCTGGAGCGGCCCGGACGGGAACTTCCCGCCCGAGACCCGCGGCGCGTGCGAGCTCAGCACCAGCTGGGACACCAACCCCGACGTCGATCTCACGTCGCAATTCGCGGCCGGAGGCGAGATTCGCTTCCTCATCCGCGTCTCGGTGGCAGGCGAAGGCGAGGGGTACGCGCGCATTCGTATCCATTACGACCCGGTCGTCCTCGCCGGCACGCCCGGCTGTGCAACTCCGTGAGGCTCGATCGACCGCTCGCCGACCCCGACGATGCATCCGCCGAAGGGGACGGGCGACCCTCCCGAAACCCCGAGGGCTCGACCCGAAGGCGTGGACCCGTCTCTCGCCACGACCGCCCCGTGCCGGTGGCTCCCGCGCGCATCGGTGGGCGCTTCCGGCGCACGCGGCGGGCCCCCGGAGGACTCGGTCCCCTTCGGAGGACGGAGGTCGACGACGGGTGAGCCCGGTCGCTCCTGGCGTCTTCGGGCTCGGCGGTTCGCCGAAGTGAACGCCGAGGTCGGTCCCTCGGACCGGGGCGATGTGCGCGGCGCGCGGGGGACCATGCTCGTGGAGTGGTCGAGGGCCAGCCGTCCGTGGTAGGGGGATGAGGATGGGCAGCGCGATCCGCATCGCCGTCGGGGGTGGCAAGGGGGGCTCCGGAAAGAGCACCGTGTCGGTGAACCTCGGCGTCGCGCTCGCGCAGCTCGGGATGCGAACGGTGCTCGTGGATGCCGATCTCGGCGCCGCGAACCTGCACACGATGCTCGGCGTCGCGGGCCACGGCCCGACGATGCAGGACCTCATCGATCGCCGCATCCACTCGCTCGAAGAGGCCAGCACGGCGACCCGGGTCCCGAGGCTCTTCCTGGTTCCCGGGGTCGGCGCCGTGGTGGGCGGAGCGAACCCTCAACATGCCCAGAAGCTGAAGGTTCTGCGGCATGTGGCCGCGCTCGACGCGGACGTGGTCATCGTCGACGTGGGGGCGGGTGTCTCGTACAACGCGCTCGACTTCTTCGAGCTCGGGGACGTCCGCCTGGTGGTGACGACCCCGCAGCTGACGTCCATCCAGAACGCGTACGCGTTCCTGAAGAGCGCCCTGCACCGCGCGCTGCCGGCCGCGGGGCTCGACGAAGAGGATCGCGCGCTGCTCGCGCGGGTCTCCCACCCCTCGTCGACCACCGAGCGATTCCGGGTCGTGCTCGACCGGGTGGCGACCGAGAGGCCCGCGCTCGCGGCGCGCATCGAGGCGATCCTCTCGTCGTTCGGTGCGTCGCTCGTCGGCAACATCGTGCCCTCTGCCCAGGCGGGCAACGTGCTGCACGGTCTGTCCCGGATGACCTCCGACTTCCTGAGCCTCCAGGCGAAGGTCATCGCGCAGATCCCCGCCGATCCGGCCGTTCACCAGTCGATCGACCGGCGCGCGCCGTACCTCGAGACGGCCTCGCCCCGCCAGCCCGCGGCGCGGGCGTTCGTGTCGCTCGCGGAGCACGTGCTGTCGGTGAACGTCGAGGCCCAGCGCGCGGCCCGCTCGCTCGAGGGGATCGCGAGCAGCCTCGCCCTCTCGATCGCCGCGCCGGAGCGCGCGGACGATGCCCCCTCGGTCGACGGCTACACCCGTCGGGAGGAGCGCGTGCAGGTCGACGTGCTCGCGCAGGTGGACGCAGGCGGCGCGCGCCAGGACGGACGGCTGCTCGACCTCTCGCCCCACGGCGCCTTCGCCGCGGTCCTGGGCCCGGTGCCCCCGATCGGCGCGGGTGTCACGATCCGGGTCGACAAGCCGCTGCCGCTGGTGCTGGTGGGAACGGTGCGTCGTTCCCGCGACGGCTGCATCGGCGTGGAGCTCGCGCCGGCGTCGGTGGAGCCGTGCCGCGCCTTCCTCGACCGCGTCGCGCCGGGCCGTCCGGTCCCGCGCTGACGCATCGTTCGGCGCAGACACTCTCCCGTGGGCGCGGGCGGAACCTGCATGCGGCGCAGACGCCGCCGGCGGCGGCCGCGCAAGGCGCTTCGCACCGCACGAGAATCGTCACATCGGGGCGCGGGAGGAACTGGCCGCCCGGCCGAAACGCCCCATACTCGCCCGACCATGCTCGAATCCATCCGACGCGGTGGGGCTGACGGTGCGCTGCGGGACCGGGTTCGCACGGGGTCCGAGGGCGCTGGACCACAGGGCTCCCCCGAGGCGTGTGTCGACGGCTCCGCCCGTGTCGAGGGAGCAGGCAGCTCGTCCCGGTCCGTCCGCTCCAAGGGCGCGCCGCATCCGGCCGAGGGCACGCGATGGACCCCGCGCGAGGCCCGCTCGCTGCTGGCGTTCGCGGAGGCCATGATCCCCGGCGGCGGTCGGGTCGAGCGCGCCGACGAGCGCACGCTCGCGATGCTCGAGGACGTCGTCGAGCACTCGTTTCCACAGCTGACGAAGGTCATCGGCAAGGCCGCGCAGGTCTTCGACCACCTCGCGATCGTCCGTACCGGACGGCGCTTCCGCGACCTCGACGCGCCGGCGCAGGAGCGCGTGCTCGCGGGCTGGGAGGCCGACCCGGTGCTCCGCGCGCCGCTGATGGCGCTGCAGTTCGCGTTCAAGTTCGCGCACTTCGACCGGGAGCGCGTCTACGCGAAGCTCGGCGGCAAGCTCAACGTCGTGCAGGCGCTCGAGCAGCCTCGGTGGCTCGAGCAGGTCGTGCGGGCGGACACGTGGACCGACGGGGATGTCGACTGCGAGGTCGTGGTCGTGGGCACGGGCGCGGGGGGCGCGGTCGTCGGCCGCGAGCTGGCCGACCGGGGCTACGCGGTGGTGTTCGTCGAGGAGGGCGAGCTGCGGCGCCGCGACGAGTTCACGGGCAGCTCGCACAAGGCCCACCGGGATTTCTACCGGGGTGGCATGTCGGTGGGCAACACCGTGATGCCGGTGTTCATCGGGCGCATGGTGGGCGGCTCGACGGCCGTGAACGGCGGGACGTGCTTCCGCACGCCGGGCCCTGTCCTCGACCGCTGGTGCGACGAGATCGGCACCGACGAGTTCACCCGCGAGCGGATGGCGCCGTACTTCGATCGCGTCGAGGAGGTGCTGCAGGTGCAGCCCGCGTCGCGTCAGCACGTCGGGCGGATCGCCGACGTGTTCCAGCGCGGCTGCGATGCGCTCGGGTGGAGCCACTTCACCATCAACCGCAACGCGCCCGGCTGCGAGGGCAGCGGTTTCTGCGATTTCGGGTGCCGCACCGACGCCCGGCGCTCGACGAACATCAGCTACGTGCCGCCGGCCCTCGAGAAGGGCTCCATGCTCTTCACCGGGTTGACCGCCGAGCGCTTGATCCTCGAGAAGGGTCGCGCGGTCGGCATCGAGGGGCGCACCCACAGCGGCAAGACCATCAAGGTCCGCGGCCGCGCGGTCGTGTTCGCGGGCGGCGCCGTGCCGACGCCGTTCTTCCTGCTCAAGCACGGGCTGTGCAACCGCAGCGGGCAGGTCGGGCGCAACCTGACGCTGCACCCGAGCGGCGGTCTCTCGGCGCTCTTCGACGAGCAGATCCGCGGCTTCGAGGCCATTCCCCAGGGATATGGCTGCGATGAGCACGTGCGGGACGGCATCCTCCTGACGGCGGCCCAGCCCGACTTCAACTACGCGCCCATCCTGTTCCCGTTCACCGGGCAGCGCCTCATGGAGGCCATGAACGCGCTCGAGCACATCGCCTCGTTCGGGGTGTTGATCAGCGACGAGAGCAAGGGCCGCATCGCGTTCGACGTCGGCGGCGCCGCCACGATGTTCTACAACCTGACGCAGGGCGATGCGGACCGTCTGCACCGCGGGATCGTCGCGATGGGCGAGATCTGCTGGGCCGCGGGCGCGAAGAAGTTCTGGCCGGCAGTGCTCGGCAAGAACGTCATCGACAACCGCGGCGACTGGAAGCGCTTCAAGGAGCGCCGGCTCGCTCCGAGCGAGTGTCTCGTCACGAGCTACCACCCGCTCGGCACCTGCAAGATGGGCAAGGACCCGCGCACGAGCGTGGTGGACCTCGACCATCAGGCCCACGAGGTCCCGGGGCTCTACATCGTCGATGGGAGCGTGGTGCCCGGACCGCTCGGCGTGAACCCACAGTTGACGATCATGGCGATGTCGACGCGCGCGGCGCACCGCATCGCGGACCACCTCGGCTGAGGTCGGGAGCGGGTCACCGCGTCGCCCTGCGGCTCCGTCCTCGGGGTTCGTGCGCTCGGGGTTCGTGGGCTCGGGGGGCGGTGCGCTCGGGGTTCGTGGGCTCGGGGGGCGGTGCGCGTCGGCGCCGGGGCCCCCCTTCGTGGAGCGGGCGTTCTCGGGTACCCTCGGCTGCGCATGGACCGACCGCTCACGGGGCCCGATCCGCTCGGGCCGGAGGCCCGAGAGGCGATGCTGCGGTCGAAGCGCCCGAGGGCGCTCCCGATCGTCCCGTCTGCGGAGCCACCGCGTCGTCGGCTCCCGCTCGCGGCGGAGGCGCGCCCGATCGACCAGCGCGTCCGGCCGATCTACGCAGTCTGGGAGATCACGCTCGCGTGCGATCTGGCCTGCCGTCATTGCGGTTCGCGCGCGGGCCGCGACAGGCCCGACGAGCTCTCGACGGTCGAGTGTCTC
>CAIKNO010000318.1 GCA_903828805.1 uncultured Sandaracinus sp.
CCCTCAACCGCTTCAGGAGCCGGTGCGTTCATGACTCGTATTGCTCGAAATTCCTTGTCGATCTTGATGGCCCTCAGCACCTTCGCCTGCGGCGACGGGGGCGGGGGCACGGTGGACGCCGGTGCCGGCATGGACGACGCCGGCCCCGTTGCCGATGCGGCCCCCGCGACCGACGCGGGCCGTCGCGATGCGGGCCCCGCGGGCAACGACTCGTTCGAGACCGCGACCGTGGTCGAGACGGACACGAACCCCGGCGCGAGCGAGACCATCAACCCGCCCGGCGATTCGGACTACTTCCGCTTCGAGGGCACGGCCGGCGACTGGGTCGCCATCTTCACGCTGACCGAGGCCGCGGCCGACGGCACGCAGGCCGACACGGTCATCACGCTCTACGACTCGACGATGACGCAGATCGCCGAGAACGACGACGCGCAGCCGCGCACCGGCACCGACTCGGAGCTCATCCTCCGGCTGCCGTCGACGGGCACCTACTACTACAAGGTGCAGGAGTTCTCGACGTGGGCGCCGGACATGGTCATGGGCGGCCCCGTCGGCGGCCGCGCGTATGCGTACGAGACGTCGGTCATCACGCTCACCAGCGCATCGACCGGCGTGCTCATCGATGGTGAGCCCGGCAACGACGCGGCGAGCGCCACGGCCTTGCCGACGGGCCGCGACAGCGCGTTCGTGCTGGGCCGCTTCGACACCGCGACCGACGTCGACGTGTTCTCGCTGCAGATCCCGGCGACCGAGGCGGCCCCGAAGATCTTCGACGTCGAGGTCATGCCCGCGGGCCCCATGGGCTACGGCGCGACGCGCTCGGCGGGCCGCGTGTGGGTGACCGACGCGATGGGCACGATCATCGCGCGCTCGACGATCGGCACGGGCATCACCGGCGTGCAGCCGAGCTTCGCGACCACGGGTGAGATCCGCATCTTCGTCGAGGCGCCTTCGGGCGCCGCGGGCACCAACGACCACTACGTCCTCAAGGTGTTCACGAACGACGAGAACCCGCTCGAGGGCGCCGCGCCGAACGAGACGCTCGCGACGGCCGAGGCCCGCGCGCTCGCACCGGTGATGGGCGGCATGGGCGAGAGCTCGTTCGTGCTCGCGCGTCTGCCGGCGGGCGACGTCGACTACTTCGCCCTCGAGGTGATGGCGGGTCGGCGCTTGTCGGTCGCCTGCGGTTCGCGGCGCGACGGGTCGGGCGTGCTCGGGCTGACGGCCGAGGTCCGGAACGCGATGGACATGGTGCTCACCTCGTCGACGGAGTCGGCGACGGAGGACCTCTTCATCGACGGGTTCGCGGTCCCGGCGGCGGGCACGTACTACATCCGCCTCGCGGGCACCGGGCAGGACCCCGAGGTGACGGGCGACTGGGTCCGCTGCGGCATCCGGGCGCTCTGAGCGGCACCTGCCGGCGCGGTGCTCGCGCCGGACGACGCGGATCCTCTGGGCCTCGGCCCCTGTGAGAACGTCCTCGGCCTCCCGCGAACTCCGCGGGGGGCCGATGTCGTTCGTCGTGCGCCCCGGGTTGCGGGGGCCCGTCGTTTCGCGCTTCCATGCGGCCCATGCGCCGATCCTTCTGTTCGTCGATCCTGTTCGCGCTCGTGCTCGCGGGGTGCTCGTGCAGCAGCCCGCCCGAGGGCACGCCGCGCTGCGCGAGCGAGCGGGACTGCGAGGCGGGGCAGGCGTGCATCGACGGGGCGTGCGCTCCGGTCCCCGATGGCGGAGCACGGGACGGCGGGCTCTCCGAGGATGGCGGCGACCCCGATGCCGGCCCGACGGATGCGGGCTGCGCTGCGCCCCGGACCGCGTGCGGCGCTTCGTGCTGCGCGCCGGGTGAGCGGTGCTGGAACGAGGACACCTGCATCCCGGACCGCGGCGCCTGCGCCACGAACGACGACTGCACCTCGGACACGTATTGCGCGGACGGGATCTGCGTGCCGTGGGGCGTGCCGGCCGGCACCGTGAGCAACGCCGAGTGCACGCAGACCGTGCGCATCGAGGCGATCGAGCCGGACGTGCAGTGCCGGTGGACCGGCCCCCCCGCCGGCGACGCGCACCCCGACCACGTGCACGTGATGGCGACGCCCACGGTGGTCGACTTCGACTTCGACGACGACCCGGCCACCCTCGAGCCCTCGATCGTGTTCACGTCGTTCCCGACGGCGGGCAGCTACCGCAGCCCGGGCGTGCTCCGCGTCATCGACGGAGCCACCTGCGCGCAGCAGTTCACCGTGGATGCGGCGGAGGACGCGACCATGTCGCCCGCCTCGGTCGCGCTCGGTGACCTCGACGGAGACGGGCGCGCCGAGATCGTCGCCGCCGCGAACGCCGGCGGCCTGCTCGCGTTCGCGTGGGACGCCACCGCCGGCACGTTCGCGCGGCGGTGGCGCTCGGGCACCTGCGATGCGGGCGGGGGGCCGCGCGTCCCGGACGCGACGGGCGGCACCGACGTGTGGAGCGGCCCTGCGATCCACGACCTCGACGACGACGGCCGCGCCGAGATCCTCTACGGCGGCACGGTCTACGACGCGGACGGCTGCCTGCGCTCGACGACGCTCGGCATGGCGCCGTACCGCAAGGGCTACGTGCCCGTCGCGATGGACGTGGACGCCGACGGCAAGGTGGAGCTCGTGCTCGGCACCGGCGTCTACGAGTGGCGCGCGGGCGACTGGGTGCGCGAGGCGTACTCGATGCCGATGACGGTCGCGGGGCAGGTCGCGGTCGCGGAGCTCGGCGCGTTCCCGCTCTCGACCGGCGAGGACCGGCCGGAGGTCGTCGTCATCTCCGACGGGCGCGCCCGCGTGCAGACCCTCGAGGGCACGATCGTGTTCGGGCCCTTCGCCATCCCCGGCGGCGGTCAGGGCGGCCCGCCGACCATCGCGGACTTCGATGGAGACGGGCAGCGGGAGTTCGCGTCGGCCGGGGGCACGCAGTACGCGGTCTTCGACCTCGACTGCCTCGGATCCCCGGACCCGGCGCGCTGCGCCTCGATGCGGACGGACGGCGTCCTGTGGACGCAGCCCTCGCAGGACTCGAGCTCGAACATGACGGGCTCGAGCGTCTTCGACTTCGACGCCGACGGCGCGGCCGAGGCCGTGTACGCCGACGAGTGCTTCCTGCGCGTGTACGCGGGGGCGACCGGCGAAGTGCTCTACAGCGCGGCGCGCTCGAGCGGGACGACCTACGAGAACCC
>CAIKNO010000319.1 GCA_903828805.1 uncultured Sandaracinus sp.
GCCCATCTTCGACCGGCGCGCACGACCGCGTCCGGAGCGGCTCCAGTCTCGGGGAGCCGCGGGCGGGAGCGGTCGGGCGGTCGTGCGGAGCCGGCGGCAGATCAGTGGGCGTGCTCGGGCGCCGCGAACATGATCAGTTCCACCCGCCGTCCCCTTCGACTCTCATCGAGGGAGTCGCGGAGTTCGGACATCATGTCTTCGGGCCATCCGGGTCGCGTCGTGGTCGGTCCGCGACACGCGAGGAAAGCCTGTCGGAGGTGCGGCCGAGAGCAGCCCTGGTCCGTGTCCGCGCGCAGCCAGACATTCAAGATCCAGAGCGAGGACCGGGCCCTCGTCGCGGACGTCGTGCCCCTGCGACGCAAGACCGGAGGGCGAGACGTCCGCCCTCCCCGCCCGGCCAGGGGCGTCGCCCGATCTGCCTCAGCGCGACGCGCCCGCGAAGAACGCGCGGGCCGCGCTGCGCTGACGCTCGGCGCGCGCGGCACAGAGCTCGATCGACTCGACGGCGCTCTCGAGGTTGCGCGGGCCGCCCTGCGTGGCCTCCACCCTCGGCGCGAAGAACGCACGCACCTCGGCGGCGCGCTCGGCGCTGCAGAAGTTGCCCGCCGCGAGCGGCAGGTACCCCGCGGCGCCCGGGCCGACGCGGGCCGCGAGGGCGTCGTGGTTCGACTGCAACCACGCCCACGCCGCCTCGCGCCCGTCGGGATCGCTCATCTGGGCCATGAGCGGACGCAGCGCTTCGTTCACCCGGAGCCGGGGATCGAGCGCGAGGGCGAGCGCGAGCGGGCGCGTGTCGGGGTCGTCCACCCGGGCCATCGCCGCGAGCAGATGGCCGCGCACCACCGCGTCCTGCGTGCCGCCGAAGAGCCCCGAGAGCCGCTCGAAGAAGGGCACGCCGCCCTCCTGAGCCGCCACGATCAACGACACCTGCGCGAGGTCCGCCGGCACCGCCTCCGGGTGCACCGCCGCCGCCCCGCCGCGCGGGCCGTCCCCGACATACGCGCGACCCCGCGCCCGGGCCTCGCGCCGGACGGCGGGATCGTCGGCCGTGAGCGCCAGGAACGAGAGCACCGCCGCACGGAGCAGCCGCGTCTCCCCGTCCTCCGTGGCGCGGCCGCGAGGACCCCAGCCCAGCCGCCGCGCCGTCGCGCGGTAGAGGCGAGACGCATACGCGCCGAACGCCGCGCGCTCGGCGTCCGTCTCGAGCAGCGCGTCCCGGGCGAACGTGAGCAGCTCGACGGCTGCGGTGGCCACCTGACGCTCGGGCGCGTCCGCGAAGGGCGCGAGCGCGCGCGCGGCCTCGGCGTAGCCGATCCGTCCCGCGGCCTCCCCGGCGCGCACGCTGTCGGCGATCGAGATCCTGTCCCGCACCGAGAGGCCCGTGAGCACCTCGGGCCGCATGAGGCGCGCCAGCAGCGCATCGGGCAGGGTCCATCGGTAATAGCCGTGGCCCTCGGTGTTGGGGAGCACCCAGTCGGGACAACCCGGCACCTCGAGCGCGAGCGTGCCCTCGGGGCCCGCGAGCATCGTGCAGGTCTCGTGGACCGCCCCGCCGACGCGGTAGCGCGCGCAGACCGGCACCTGCCACGGCGTGCCGGCCTCGGCGTGCGAGCCCACCGGCGAGTAACGGTGCTGCACGAGCGAGAGGTGGGCCGCAGCGTCGGCGGCGCAGACCACGTCCACGTCGAGCGTGGGCACGCCCGGCTGCAGGAGGAAGGTCTCCATCGGCGCGCGAACCTCGCGTCCCGAGGCCGTCGCGAGCGCGGCCATGAGGTCGGAGGCCGTCGCGTTGCCGCCACGATGCGCCTGCAGGTAGTCGTGGATGCCGCGCTGGAAGACCGCCTCGCCCATCCACGTCTCGAACATCTCGAGGACGCTCGCGCCCTTGCTGTACGTGATCGAGTCGAAGGCGTTGTGGATGTCGTGCGTCGCGGTGATCGGGTTGCGGATCTGCCGCGCGCTCGCGAGCGAGTCCGCGTCGAACGCGTCGAGCGCGGTCATCAGCTCGGTGACCTCGGCGCGCATCTCGGGAAAGACCGCCTGCACGATCCGTGTCTCCATCCACGTCGCGAACGCCTCGTTGAGCCAGAGGTCGTCCCACCACGCCATCGTGACCAGGTTGCCGAACCACTGGTGCGCGAGCTCGTGCGCCATCACGAAGGCGAACCCGCGGCGCTGGCCGACCGGCGCGTCGGGACCGAGCAGCAGGAGCACGTCACGGAACGTGACGAGCCCGGCGTTCTCCATCGCGCCCGCGGAGAAGTCCGGGACCGCCACGATGTCGAGCTTGTCGTACGGATACGCGATCCCGAAGTACGCCTCGAGGGCCGCGACGATGCGCGGGGTGTGCTCCATCGCGAACGCGAGCTCGGGGCCGCGACCCCGCGGCGCGAGTCCCCGCAGGGGCAGGGCCGTCGGCCGCACCGCGCTCGGCGGGACCGCGCCCTCGACGACGTCGAGCGGCCCGACCGCCCACGCGACCAGGTACGTCGGCAGCGGCTCGGTCGGCGCGAAGCGCACCTGGCGCCGGCCCTCCGGGAGCGGCGTGGACTCGACGTCGCGGCTGTTCGCGAACGCGCCGAGGGCCGAGGGCACGACGAGCGTGACGTCGAAGGGGGTCTTGAAGCGCGGCTCGTCGAACGAGGGGAACGCCCGCCGCGCGGAGAGCGGCTCGAACTGCGTGAACGCGTAGGCGTCGTCACCGACGTTCACGCGGTAGAGGCCCTCGAGCGTCTCGTCGAACGGCGCGGTCCACACGAGGTGCAAGCGCACCGCACCGGGTCCGACCGGACGCTCGAACGCGAGCCTCGCGACGCCCTCCTCGGCATCGACCTGGGTCCATCGACCTTCGATCCGCGCGCCGTCTTCTCCGGTCGCGGAGACCTCGGACACCGCGAGGTTCTGCCCGTGGATCCAGAGGCTGCTCGAGGGCGCCTCGACGCGCAGGTCGATGTCGGCCTCCCCGCTGAACCGCTCGGCGGCCGGCGCGATCTGCAACGTGAGCGCGTAGCGGGTCGGCGTGATCCCCTCCGGAAGCCGGCTGGGCGCCACGACGGGCGCGGCCTCAGCCCCCGATCCCTCCGATACGGGTGGAGGCGCGGGCGGCACGACGGTGGCTGGACCGCACGCGGCGGCCGAGAGCGCGAGGGCGAGCAGGATCGAGGGGCGCATGTCGGCCGTTTAGCAGAGGCGCCGGATCGGGCTACCATGCGCCGCATGCGCCCCGTCACCGTCACGCTCGGCGCCGCGCTCGCGGCCGGACTCACCCTCGCGCCCTCCCCTTCGTCGGCCCAGACGAGCGACGAGTACGCGCGGCACCTCGCCGCGGGAACGCTCGCCGCCGCGGCTGGCAACACCGAGAACGCGGCGCAGGAATTCGGTCTCGCGGTGCAGACGGATCCCTCGCGGCCCGAGGCCGTGTGCTTGCTGGCGCAGGCGCACCGGCTCCGCGGCGATCTCGCCGGGGCCCTCGACAGCTTCGGGTCGTGCGCGCAGGTCGCCCGCACCGCCGGCGATGCGCGGTGGACCGCCCGCGCGATGCACGGCCTCGCCTCCACCCTCGAGCGCATGCCCGAGCGGCTCGGCGAGGCCCGCGCGGCGTGGCTCGACTACGTGCGCTTCGCCGACGGAGCCGCGGCGGTCACGACGCCGCAGGTCGGGCGCGCCCGGGTCACCGCCGTCGACGTGGTGCAGGAGCTCGAGCGCGTGACCGCCCAGGTCCGCGATCGGATCGCCGAGCGCGAACGGGCCGGCTCGGCCGCGCCCGGTGGCCGCACGCCATGAGTGCACACGCCGCCCGCCGTCGATCGCGCCCGGGGCGGCCCCGAGGCGCCCGATGAGCGAGCGCGGCCGCGCCCCCGAGGCCCCGCTCGCGCCGGGACTCGTCGAGCAGATCCTGGAGCGCCTCGGATGTCCTCCGGGGGCCGATCCGGACCTGCAGCACCTCGCCCGCGTCTACGGCGCGTGGTGCCAATCGGTGCCCTTCGACAACGTCCGCAAGCTCATCCACGTGAGGGGTGCGCACACGGGGCCCCTGCCCGGGGACGAGCCGACCGAGTACTTCGAAGCGTGGCTGAAACACGGGTGCGGCGGCACGTGCTGGGCGGGCAACGGCGCGCTCCACGCCCTGCTCACGGCCCTCGGGTTCTCCTCGCAGCGGGGCGTGGCGACCATGCTCGCATCGCCGAACGCCCCACCCGGGCACGGCACCGTCGTCGTCGACTGCGAAGGCGCCCGGACCCTGCTGGACGCGAGCATGCTGCACGGCCTTCCGCTCCGGCTGATGGACACGGGCCCACCCACGTGGAGCACGCCGCGTGGGGGGTCCGGTGCGGGCCGCGGGACGGTCGATGGCACGTGACGTGGAGACCCCTGCACCGGATGGCGGACCTCGACTGCCGGATCGAGCATCTCCACGCCGATCGGCAAGACTTCCAGGACCGGCACGCGGCCACCCGCGGCTGGAGTCCCTTCAACTTCGAGCTGATGGTCCGGGTGAATCGCGGCGACGCGGTCGTGGGCACGGCGCTCGGAGCCCGGGTGGTGATCGAGCCGAACGGGCAGCTGATCCGGACCGCGCTCTCGCCCGACGAGCGGCGGGCCTGGCTCATCGAAGGGCTCGGGCTCAGCGAAGAGCTGGTCATGGCGATCCCTCCGGACATCCCGACGCCCCCGCCTCCCGCGCCGCGCTGAACCTTCCTTCGAGGCCCCGTTCGGGGCCGCTCGCGCGACGAAGTTGCGGCCCGTATACACGCCGGAAACAAAGACCCGATAGGTTGCCCGCAGCTCGACGCACCGCGTCGTGCCGGAGGAGATCCCGTCCCGATGAACGCCGCCGACACCGCCTGGGTGCTCGTCTCGACCGCGCTGGTGCTCCTGATGACCCCCGCGCTCGCCCTGTTCTACGGGGGTCTGGTCCGCAGCAAGAACGTGCTGTCCACGTTCATGCACTGCTTCTTCGCGCTCGCGCTGGTGAGCGTGCAGTGGGTGCTCTTCGGGTACTCGCTCGCGTTCGCGCCGAGCGCGGGGGGGCCTCGGCCTCGTCGGCGGCCTCGACCACGTCGGCCTCGCGGGGGTGGGCCTGACGCCCCGCGACGGACAGACGATCCCCC
>CAIKNO010000320.1 GCA_903828805.1 uncultured Sandaracinus sp.
GAAACGAGATCGACTACTGCGGTCATCGGACTGACGCCATTTTCGTCCGCAACAATGCGCTTGTTGCTAGCTACAAAACCAACGCGACAAACTGGGGAGTGACCGCTAATCCCATCACGCTCCGAGTGCAGTACGGAGGCACTCACGCGACCCACGCGCTATGGGCAAACGGAGTCGCGGTGGCTTTGTCGAGCGGCACCGCAAACGACCCTGGTGCGCTTGCCTCTGGCACGCTGCGGAGGGCGCTGCGCGCACGCGGGCCGCGCGCCTCGCGTGCGCGCACCTTCGCGCGATCCGATCCCCGCGATGGGCGCGGGCGAACGATGCCGGCGTGCATGCGATGGAGGGCCCAGCGTATTCTCCGGCCGTGCGAGGTCGGCAGATCGGGAGCTACACGCTCGAGTCCGTGATCGGGGCGGGCGCGTTCGGCGCGGTCCACCGAGCCTGGCACAGCGTGCTCGCGCGCCCGGTCGCGCTGAAGCTGCTGCACGCCGCGCGGTCCCACGACGCCCAGGTGGTCGAGCGTTTCCTCCGGGAGGCGCGCCTCGCCGCATCCTTGCAGAGTCCGCACATCGTGCAGGTGCTCGACGCGGGCGTCACGTCGGAGCAGGAGTACTTCCTCGCGATGGAATTGCTCGAGGGAGAGACCCTCGAAGCGCGCCTCGCCCGTGAAGGTCCGATGCCTCCCAGGGCCGCGACGACGATCCTCCGGCAGGTCCTCGAGGGGGCCGAGGCGGCGCATGCGGCGGGCTTCGTGCACCGCGATCTCAAGCCGGCGAACGTGTTCCTGGCCTGGACGCCGGGCCAGACCGAACCGGTCGCGAAGGTGCTCGACTTCGGGATCAGCAAGTCGCGCCGCGCGGACGCGGGTCAGACGCTGACCGAGACCGGCGCGATGCTGGGCACCCCGCTCTACATGGCGCCCGAGCAGTTCGACGGAGCGCACGACGTCGACGCGCGGGCGGACCTCTACGCCTGCACCGTGATGCTCTACCGGATGCTCTCGGGACATCTTCCGCACGAGGCGAGCACCTACGAGGGCCTGCTCGCAGCGCGGCTCACCGAGGGCCCCGTGCCCATCACGCGGTGGCTCCCGGGTCTGGCCCCGGCATGGGTCGCGATCATCGACCGGGGGCTCGCGCGCGCGCCCTCCGATCGCTTCCCGAGCGCACGCGCGCTCGACGCCGCGCTCGGCGCGGCCCTCGAGGCCACCGAGCCCGAGGCGTCGAGCAAGCCGACGCGAGGCCCTTCGAGCCCGGGGACGGAGCGGGTCTACGATGAGACCATCGCGGAGGCCGGGGCCGGCGGCGCGGCCTCGACGCGGGATCGTGGGCGCGCCGCGGCGGCAGCCTCGGGACGCTCGATCCCATCCCCGACGCCAGCCTCGCACCCGAACGCCGCACAGGCAGCGCGCTCGCCGTGGCTCTGGATAGGCCTCGCCGCGTTCGCGGTCGCGGCGGCCCTGCTCACCTTGACGCTGCTCGCCGCCCTCGCGGGCGGGATCGGGGTGGCGCTGTGGTCGCAGTCGACCTCGCACGATGACCACGCCCCGCAGCAGGGCGAAGGAGCACCGAGCGCGGTGCCTCCGGAGGTATACGTCGTCACGATGATGGGCGGAGAAGATCCCGTGGCGATGAACTCGCTCATCGCCGTCGCGCGCGACGGGATCGGACGTTGCGCGGCCCCCCCGGGGGCGGAGGTCCGGGTGCAGCTCCACCTCGGCCCGGCGGGCGAGATCCGCCTGGCGCAGCCCGACCCCACCGCCCCTTCGGGCCCGACGTCCACCGCCCTGTGCGTCGCGCAGGCCCTCCGCGCGGCGGCCCCCCCGGGGGGGCTCGGCGGTGCGGGAATCGCGGTCATCGCCGCGCGGTTTCCTGCGCGGTGAGGCCGCCCCGGCGCAGCGCGTCCCGCCTCGCTCGCACCTCACGCAGCCTCCGCCCGGCGTGCGCAGGACGCCGCCCGCATCGAGGTCCGGATCGGCTAGCATCAAGGCCCCATGAGTGGACGAGGCGTGCTCCATGCGATCGACGATGAAGGGCTGGCCACGCTCGGCGAGGCCGGGTCGGATTCGGACGTGACGGCGTTCGTGGACGGCCTCGAGGCAGCGTGGGCGCCCGGGACCACCTGCGAGCTCGACACCGCGTGGGAGGCCATCCACCGCCTGCTGACGGACGGACGGCTGGAGTACGGCGCACAGCACCGCCCGCTGGGGCTGGCCATCCTCGGCGGGCATCGGCTGCACGACGGCGACGAGCGGATCGTCACGGTGAAGGCGCCGGACGAGGTCCTCGCCATCGACACCGCCCTCCGCCCGTGGAACCGCGCACGCGTTCGCGAGGCCTACTTCAAGCTCCCGCGGCACGACTACGGCGACCTCGACGAGGACGACTTCGAGTACGTGTGGTCCTACTTCGAGCCGATGTGCGCGTTCTTCCACGACGCCGCCGCGGCCGAGCGGGGCGTCGTGTTCAGCGTCGAGCCCTGACGCTACGCCGCGAGCCCGTTGCGGACGAGCAGCGCCTCGAGTTCCGGGGCGCGCCCCATGAAGTCGAGGAAGAGCTGCATGGGCTCCTCGCTGTCGCCGCGCGCCAGCACCTTGTCGCGGAACTCGGCGCCGACCTCGGGGCTGAACAGGCCCTCGCGCCGGAAACGCCCGAAGGCGTCGGCATCGAGCACCTCGGCCCACTTGTAGGAGTAGTAGCCCGCGGCGTAGCCGACGGGGTGGGCGAAGAGGTGCGAGAAGCCGGTGATCATCGCGTAGCCGTCCGGCAGCGGCGTCACCGAGAATCGCTCCATCACGCGGCGCGCGTACTCGACGGGATCCCCGTCGCGCGACGCGTCGTGGTCGCGGTGGAGCGCCAGGTCCACGCTGGCGAAGCCGAGTTGCCGCATCTGGGCCGTCGCGGCGCGGTAGGTCCGCGCGCTCTTCATCCGGGCGAAGATCTCCTCGGGGATGGGCTCGAGGCTCTCGTGATGGAGGGCGAAGAGATCGAGCGCCTGCCGCTCCCAGGTCCAGTTCTCCATGATCTGCGAGGGAAGCTCCACGAAGTCCCACGCCACGTTCGTGCCCGCGAGCGCGCGCACCGACACCCTCGACAGCAGGTGATGCAGGAGGTGGCCGAACTCGTGGAAGAGCGTCTCGACCTCGTCGTGGGTCAACAGCGCCGGCCGGTCCGCGGAGGGGGGGCTCGCGTTGGAGCAGAAGAGCGCGAGGTGCGGTGCGAAGCCCGCGCCCGCCACCGGTCCCCCGGTCACGAGGCCCGCCATCCACGCCCCGCCGCGCTTGTTCTCGCGGGGAAAGAGATCGACGTAGAAGCCGCCGAGCAGCTCCTGTCGCTGCGGGTCCCGGACCTGGAACGAACGGACCTGCGGGTCCCACGTCGGCGCGTCGGCCCACGGCTCGACGACGACCCCGTAGAGCTTGCGCGCGACCTCGAAGAGGCCGTCGAGGACGCGGTCGGCGTGGAAGTACGGGCGCAGCGCCTCCTCGTCGAAGTCGAAGCGCGCCTTGCGCTGCTTCTCGGCCCAGTACGCCACGTCCCACGGGGCCATCGGCTCCGGCGCGCCGCCGAGGACGCCCGCGCGGAACGCCTCCAGCTCGGCGGTCTCGCGCTCGAACGCGGGCCGGGTGGCCGCCTCGAGGTGCGCGACGAAGCGCGCCGCGTCCTGCCCAGTGCGTGCCATCCGGTCCTCGAGCACGAGGTCGGCGAAGTCGCGGTGACCGAGGAGCTTCGCCTTGTCGGCCCGCAACGTGAGGATGCGCGCCATCAGCGCGCGGTTGTCGAGGGCGCCGGAGCTCGCGCGCGTGTTGTAGGCCCACCACAGCTCACGCCGCAGCGCGGCATCGTCGAGGTAGGTCAGGGCCGCCATCACGCTCGGACCCTGAAGCGTGAAGCGGAACCCCTTCACGCCCTTCTGCTCGGCGCCCTCGCGGGCGGCGACGAGCGCGCTCTCGGGCAACCCGGCGACGCGCGCCTCGTCCTGCACGAGAAGCTCGAACGCGTGCGTGGCGTCGAGCAGGTTCTGAGAGAAGGTGGTGGTCAACGTGGAGAGCTCCACGTCGAGGGCTTCGAGCCGGGCCTTGCCGACCGCGTCCAGCTCGGCTCCGGCACGGCGGAACTCGTCGAGGGTCTTCGTCAGGTGCCGCTTCCGCACGCCCTCGAGCGCGGCGGCGTCCTCCGTGCGCGCGTAGCGGCACAGCGTCGACCACAGCCCGGCGTCCAGGGGGATCGACGTGTAGAACGCGCTGACCTCGGGCTTCACCGCGTTGTACGCCTCGCGCAGCGCCGGGGTGGTGGCGACCGACTCGAGATGCGAGAGGATGCCCATCGCCCGCGACAGCGGCTCGGTCGCGTCCTCGAGCGCACCGAGCACGCGCTGGTAGGTGAGCGGTTCGGTCGCCGCGCCGACCTCGGCGAGCGCCTCGCGGGCCCGCCCGAGCAGGACCGTCATCGCCGGGCGGACGTGCTCGGCGCGGATGCGATCGAAGGGCACGGCGAGGGACGTGGAAGCGAGGAAGGGATTGTCGACGTCGTTCATGGGCACCGTTGGGCGTAGGAATAGAGCATCCGAGGCCCGAAAGGGAGTCCCCGACGCGCAGGCCGAAGCGGCCGGGCCACGAACGCGCCCACGCCCCTCGGCCACGCCGCGAGGTCGGGTCGGATGATAGCGTCCCGCCCCATGCAGTGGCTCTATCACCTCGTGCCCCGCGGCACCGACCCGGGCATGACCTATGCCGCTCCCTCGCTCGGCGCCGAAGGGTTCGTGCACGCTTCGTACGCGGCCGCGGTCGAGGAGAGCGCCCGGCTCTACTTCCCTCGTGACGAGCCCCCCGTCGCCTGGCGCATCGACCCCCGGAGGCTCGACGCCGACGTGGAGGTGGCGTCCACCCCGCGCGGGTCCATGCCCCACATCCTCGGGGCGGTCGCCGCCGACGCGATCGTCGGGGTCCACGAGGCACGGACGTGGGGCGCCCTGCCCGATCGGGTGACGGGGCACCGCATCGCGTTCCTCGCGTTCGAAGGGATGACCCTGCTCGACCTCGTGGGTCCGCTCGACGCGGTGTCCCGGCTGCGCACGATGGGCTTCGACCCGGAGGTCGTCACCGAGGTCGTCGGCGCGAATGGCCCCACGCTGCGCTGCCCCGAGGGCGTGACGCTGACGCTCGATGCGGTGCGCCCGGCGCTGACGGGCTACGACGTCGTCGTCATCCCCGGAGGCCGCGGGGCCGAGCGCCTGCTGGACGACCCCGACGTGCGCGCGTGGCTCGCAGCGCGCCCCGGCCATCACGCATGGGCCTCGGTGTGCACCGGCGCCCTGGTGCTGGCGGGGCTCGGGCTGCTGCGGGGTCGAAGCGCGGCCACGCACCACTCGGCACGAGGCGCCCTGTCGGCCCACGACGGCGTGCGCGTCGTCGGGGAACGCGTCGTGCGCGACGGCCCCGTGCTCACCTCCGGCGGGGTCACCGCCGGGATCGAGCTGGGGCTCGCCCTCGTCGAGCAGCTCGCGGACCTGTCGACGGCGACCTTGATCGCGGCGCAGATGGAACACGAAGGCCGCACGAGCGAGCGGGTGGCCCACGGTTGAACGGCCCACCGACGCCGAGCCCGGCGCGCTCCGTGCCATGGCACGAAGCGCCACCCCTCCGGCTCAGAAGGTGCCGGAGGCCGTCGCGAGCGCCCCGTCGTCCATCGGCGAGACCGAGATCTGAACGTCGGGACCGGTCCCGGGCCGCGTGCCCGACCGCGGCGCGTCCATGCCCTCGGTGAGGAAGTACGCCGCCACGAGGCCTGCGACCGACGTCACCACGGTGATGGTCCCGAAGACATCGCGGGAGAACCCGCCCGCCGCGCTGCTCGCGATGGCCGGGATGATCGCGCCGCCGGCCGCGCCGATCGCGAAGCCGAGGGTCATCATCCACGCCCTCCGGGCGCTGATGCGAACGCCGCTCCTGGCCACGATCGCGTTCGTGAGCAAGCCCGCGCCCAATCCGCCGACGGTGAGCGCGAACCCCGCTTCGCTGCTCTGCGCGGCCCCGACCGCGATCAGCAATCCGAGGGACATGCCCCAGAGCCCACCCGTCTCGACGAAGCGCACCTGATCGGTGGAGGGCTCGAGGCCATACCCCACCGCCGCGCCGAGAAGAAGACCGCCGAGGCCGAACCCGAAGGGCAGCGCCGTCCGCTGCGCCAGTCCGAGCCTCCCGGTCGAGATCATGCGCCCGGTGAGCGGATCGAAGCGGCCGCCCGTGGGCTCGAGCACCGGATCGAGCGCGCCCCACATCAGGAAGCCCGTGAGGAGGCCGTAGCGGATGCCCGTGCTCATCGCGGGGGCGATGCCGGTGCGCAGGCCGGCCCCGGCGTCGAGCCCCCCGACGCCGAGCGCGAACAGACCGCCGCCTGCGAGGATCGAGAGGCTGTAGACCAGGTTCTCCCCCGAACCGCTCCCGCCGCTCGTGGCTTCGAGCCCGGCCGCGAAGGGGACGAAGAACCCGGTGTACGCACCGAGCAGCCCGGCCGAGATGTAGAGCTCGGTCAGCTCGCCGGTGCCGCGCAGGGTGGGGTCGACCGGGGTCGTCGGCGGAGCCTCCCCGAGCGACGCCTGCGGCGCCGCGTTCCCACCGGGCCCGACGTACGCGTAGCCCGTCCCCACAGGGGCCCGCGGCAGGGCGCCCGGTGCGCCGAGGGCGCCTCCGCCCGCGACCGGAGGCGCCGGCGAGACCGGAAGCACCGCGGGGGCCGGGGGCGCCGTGACCGTCGCGGGTGGCGGGGTCGCGGGCTGCTGCGCGACCATCC
>CAIKNO010000321.1 GCA_903828805.1 uncultured Sandaracinus sp.
GCGCCGCGTCCGCCCGGCGCGCCCTCGGGCCTCGGTGGAGCGCCGCCTCCCCCGCCCTCGGGCGAGCGAAAGTCCGACGGCAATCCTTACGAATCCACGGGCACCTCGATGGTGCCGGTGGAGCTGCGCAAGCGGATCCACAAGCTGCTGCTCGAGAACCTCGACCTCGCGTCGCTCGACCGCAACAAGATGGACGACCGGGTCATGCGACCCAAGGTGCGGACGGCCCTGCGTCGGATCGTCGGCGAGCTGCGCAACGACCTGCCGCCGACCACCGACACCGCCGCCCTCATCGACGAGATCACCGACGAGGCCTTGGGCCTCGGGCCGCTCGAGCGCTTGCTCGCCGACGAGGCGGTCAGCGAGATCATGGTCGTCGATCCCACGACGATCTACGTCGAGCGAAAGGGCAAGATCTCGCTCACCGCGCTCCGCTTCACCGACGACGAGGCCGTGCGCGCCGTCATCGAGCGCATCGTCACTCCGCTCGGCCGCCGCATCGACGAGTCGACGCCGCTCGTCGACGCCCGCCTCCGCGATGGCTCCCGCGTCAACGCGGTCATCCGGCCGCTCGCGATCAAGGGCTCGTGCATCACGATCCGGAAGTTCGCCAAGACCCCGCTCGGGATGACGGACCTCATCGGGTTCGGGGCCCTCACCGAGCCGATGGCGAAGTTCCTCATCCGCGCAGTCCGCGCCCGCAAGAACATCATCATCTCGGGGGGCACGGGCTCCGGCAAGACGACCCTGCTGAACGTGCTCTCGGCGTTCATCTCGGAGGACGAGCGGGTCGTCACGATCGAGGACGCGGCCGAGTTGCAGCTCAAGCAGCCCCACGTCGTGTCCCTCGAGACGCGGCCTCCGAACATGGAGGGCCGCGGCGAGTACTCGATCCGCGACCTGGTCAAGAACGCGCTCCGCATGCGCCCCGACCGCATCATCGTCGGCGAGTGCCGAAGCGGCGAGGCCCTCGACATGCTGCAGGCGATGAACACGGGCCACGAGGGCTCGATGACCACCACGCACGCGAACACGCCGCGTGAGGCCGTCGCGCGCATCGAGACCCTCGCGCTGATGAGCGGTCTCGACCTGCCCGCCCGGGCGATCCGCGAGCAGATCGCCGCCGCGGTCCACGTCGTGGTGCAGCAGAGCCGCCTCGCGGATGGCTCGCGCAAGGTGATGAGCATCACCGAGGTGATCGGGATCGACGAGCACGGGGAGGTCGAGACCGCCGAGATCTTCGGCTTCTTCCGCACCGGCACCGGCAACGGCGGCAAGGTGATCGGGGACTACCGCGCGTCGGGCTACCTGCCCTCGTTCCTCGAGGACTTCATCACCATGGGCCTCGTGCCCGACGGAGACTACCTGTGAACGTCTCGGCGACGACGATGGCGCTCGGCTGGGCGGGGCTCGTGCTCTCGGTGGTCGGGGGGGTCGCGGCGCTCGCGTTCCTGCTCCTCGATCCGGCGTCGTTCGTGCGGGTCGGCTGGAAGAACTACGTCGCGTCCCTCGAGTACGAGCTGCGCTTCCAGCTCATCAAGCAGACGGGCGAGCGGGTCGCGCTGACCCAGCTCGCGGTGTTCGGCGGGTTGATGGCGGGGGCGGCGGCGTTCGGGGACCTCCTGCCCGTGCTGGTCTCGCCGCTCGTGGTGTTCGCGCCGCTGGTGGTGCTGCGCAGCAAGCACGACGAGCGCGTGAGGCTGCTCGAGGAGAGCCTCGACGGCTGGCTCCTGATGCTCGCGAACGCCCTCAAGGCGTCCCCCTCGCTCGGTGAGGCCCTGCAGTCGAGCGCGAAGCTGATCCGCCCGCCGTTCAGCGAGGAGCTCGACCTCGTCATCAAGGAGAACAAGCTCGGCACGCCGCTCGACCAGGCCCTGCTCAACATGAGCACGCGCATCAAGAGCCGGATCATCTCCAGCTCGCTCGCGACCGTGCTGGTCGGTCGTCAGACGGGCGGCGACCTGCCCTCGATCCTCGAGCAGAGCGCGAGCACCCTCCGCGAGATGGCGCGCCTGGAGGGCGTCGTCCGCACGAAGACCGCCGAGGGCAAGATGCAGGCGACCGTGCTCGCGGTCATCCCCTTCGTGCTGCTCTTCGCGCTGCACCAGGTGGACAACAACTGGTTGCGGCCGCTCTTCCAGACGACGATCGGCTACGTCGTGCTGATGGCCGCCACCATCCTCTGGGCGAGCGCCATCCTCGTCGCCCGTCGCATCCTGACCGTGGACATCTGAGGGAGCGATGCAGGCACGCGTCTACGCTTACGTGGCCATGGGCCTCTTCGCCGCCGGGATCATCCTCGGCGTGTACACGCTCGGCCGGAACCGCCCCGAGGACAGCCCGCGCCTCGGCATGCGCGGCAAGAAGCGCCACCTCTCGATGGCGGAGGGCGGCCTCTTCGCGAGCGCCGAGCCCGCCGTGCGGATGGTCGCCGGCTGGATCGCGTATTTCCCACTGTCGGAGCAGCGCCGGCGGGTCGACGAGCTGCTCAAGCACGCGGGCGACTGGATGGGCCTCACGGCGAACGAGTACTTCGCGCTCTGCGTCCTCGGATGCGTGGCGGGCGGGCTCTTCGGCCTGGTGATGGCGAACCTCGGGGGCTTCCCCGCGTTCCTCGTCATGCCGGCCGCCGCGATCGGCGCTCTGATGCCGTACTTCCAGGTCACCGGCGAGCGCGACCGGGTGTTCAAGGAGTGCAACCGCGCGCTGCCCGGGTCGATCGACCTCGCGTCGCTGTGCATGGGCGCCGGCCTCGATTTCCCCGGCGCAATCCGGCAGATCGTCGACAAGAGCGGCAACCGCGCCGACGCGCTGCACGAGCAGTGGGAGACGATCCTGCAGGAGCTCGAGCTCGGGCGCACGCGCCGTCAGGCGCTCGAGAACTTCGCGGACCGGGTGCCGACCGAAGCGGTGCGCGACTTCACCGGCGCGGTGGTGCAGTCGGAGGAGAAGGGCAATCCCCTCGCCGAAGTGCTGCGGATCCAGGCTACGATGATGCGGATGCGCCGCAGCGTGATGGCCGAGGAGGCGGCGGCCCGCGCCGCCGTGATGATGATCGGCCCGCTGATGCTGATCTTCGGGGCGATCATCCTCTGCCTCATGGGGCCCTTCATCATCCAGGGGATGCAGAGCGATGCGTTCTGAACAAGCGGCGCGGTCCGGCAGGGTGAGGCGCTGATGGAAGCGTACGTCGAGGTTCTCCGAGAAGACGGCAGTCTCGAGCGTCTCCGCATCGAGGGCGAGCAGATCACGGTCGGCCGTTCGCCGACCGCAGGCGTGCCGTTGCCGGACGCACGCGACCTCGAGCCGGAGCATCTGCTGATCGCCCCGCGCGGCGATGGTTGCTGGGTGGCGGTGGCGCAGAACGCGGCCGTGCCGGTCCGGGTGCGCGGCGAGCCGTTCCAGCACGGGATGCTCGCGTGGGGCACGGAGATCGACCTCGGCTCGATGCGGCTGCGCATCACCGATCGGCTCCCCAAGGAACAGAAGGCCCCGAACGAGAAGACGTCGCCGGTCGTGATGTTCGGGTCGGTGGGCATCATCGGGATCCTCGCGTGGTCGCTGCTCTCCGATCCCGGCGGCCCCGACATCGACACCGAGGCCCCGAGCGAGTCCGTGACGATCTTCGACGGAGAGCGACCGTGTCCGTCCGCGGGCGCGAGCGCCCTCTACTCCGCGGACCAGTCCGCCGAGGCCGCGCTCGCGAAGAGCGAGCGGTATCCGTTCGACGCGAGCGACGGCGTCGAGTCCGTCGATCTCTACCGCACGGCCCAGGCCTGTTACGGGCTGGTCGGGCAGCAAGAGGCCGTGCAGCGGATGCAGCGTGAGGGCGACTGGATGCAGCACCGGATCGAGGAGGACTACACCTCCCATCGGTTCCGCCTCGAGCGCGCGATGGAGCAGCAGCGCTGGCCCGACGCGCTCATCGAGACCCGCTCTCTGCTCGCGCTGACGCGCCACCGCGAGCACGCCTACGTGCAGTGGCTCGTGCGCAACGAACGGCAGCTCTCGCTGCTGGTGGAGACGCGGCGTTGAGCGCGAGGCCCTCCGCGTCGAGCTGCTCCCGTGCGGTGTGCTCCTCCCGTGCGGTGCGTTCCTCCCGAGCCTGGCCCGGGGGCGGAGGCGCACGTCGTGCGTCCGCCTTGGCGCAGATCCTGGCGATGTCCGCGTGCGGCGGGGTGATGCCGGGGTGCGGAGGGGCCTCGGCGTCGACGGCGGAGAGCGCCGTGTCGGACCCGCTCGACACGGTCGATGGGGCCGAGCTCTTTCGCCGTGGCCTCGCGCTGGCCGCCGCGGAGGACTACGTCCGGGCCGAGCAGTACCTGGTCGCCTCGATGGAGCGCGGGCATCCCGAGGACGACGTGATGATGCCGCTGGTGTCCGCGTGCGTGCGGAGCGACCGGCTCTCCGCGGCGCTGCGTTACGCCGAGCCGTACCTGGCGCGGCATCCCGGCGCATGGACGCTGCGGCTGGTGGTCGCGACGGTGCAGATGGCGATCGGCGATCCCGAGAGCGCCCGGCGCGAGCTCGTGCGCGTGACCGAGGACGCGCCCACGCACCCCGCGGCGCACTACATGCTCGCGGTGCTCGAGCGCGACGTGAGGCATGATCCAGCGGCCGCGGCCTTGCATTTCCAGAGGTATCTCGAGGTCGATCCGGAGGGCGAGCACGTCGACGAGGCCCGGTCGGCGCTCGCGCATCCCGTCGCGCCGGCCGTGCCCGCGGAGGCCGGCGGGCCGGTGCGCTTGGCCCCGCACGCGGAGGCCGAGCGCTCGAGCGCCGCGCCCGGAGGAGTGCAGCCATGATCCCGAGAGACGTCTTCGACCAGACGCTGCTGCAGTTCTTCGCGCCGATCCGGCCCTTCCTCGACGACCCGACGGTCAGCGAGGTGATGATCAACGGGCCGGATCAGATCTACATCGAGCGGAAGGGTCGGCTGACGCTGACCCAGGCGCGCTTCACGTCGCAGGAGGCGCTCGTCGCAGCCCTCCGCAACCTCGCCCAGTTCGTCGGGCGCCACGTCGACGAGCATCGGCCGATCCTCGAGGCCCGCCTCCCGGACGGCTCGCGCGTCGAGGCGGTGCTGCCGCCGGCCGCGCCGGGGGGACCCTACGTCGCGATCCGTCGCTTCTTCCGAGAGACGCTGACCATCGAGCGGCTCGTGGGGTTCGGCTCGTTCTCGCCAGAGGCCGGCGAGTTCCTGCGGCAGGTCATCCTCGTCAAGGAGAACACGATCGTCGCGGGCGGCACGGGCTCGGGAAAGACCTCGCTGCTGAACGCGCTGACGGGCTTCATCCCCGCGGACGATCGCGTCGTGGTGATCGAGGACTCGCAGGAGGTGCAGCCGCAGCAGCCGCACATCGTGCAGCTCGAGGCCCGGCCGCCGGATGCGCGGGGTCGTGGCGCGGTGTCGATCCGCGACCTCTTCAAGGCGACGCTGCGCATGCGCCCGGACCGCATCGTGGTCGGTGAGATCCGGAGCGGCGAGGCGCTGGACCTCGTGCAGGCGATGACCTCGGGTCACGGCGGCTGCATGGCGACGGTCCACGCGACCTACCCGATGGACACGCTCAACCGCCTCGAGACGATGTGCCTGATGAGCGACATCGCGCTGCCCTTGCACGCGCTGCGCGCGCAGATCGCGAGCGCGGTCGACGTGATCGTCCAGACCTCGCGCCTGAGGGACGGCTCGCGCTGCGTCACGCACATCAGCGAGGTGCAGGGCTACGACCCGGACAAGGGCTACCGCGTCGAGGACGTGTTCGTGCGCCGCTACCACGGGGAGGACGCGTCGGGGAAGGTGCTCTCGACCTTCGAGGCGACGGGCTTCGTGCCGCACTGCACCGAGACGATCCAGGGGCATGGTCTGCGGCTCCCGGACGCGATCTACGAGGCCGCGCGCCGCGCCGAGTTCGAAGGGCGCTATCCTGCGGACGGCCGCGGCGGACACGGTCACGGAGGCTGAGAACGGTGGCGGGCGGGCAGGGACAGGGAACGGTCGCGTGGGCGCGCGTGCTGCTGGTGCGGGGCCAGTCGGCCGCGCAGACGTGGCAGATCGACGGGCAGTACCCGGAGGCGAGGCTCACGATCGGCAGCGCGCCGGACGCCGCGTGGTCGGTGCAGGCGCCTGGCGTGCAGCCCTACCACTTCGAGTTGTACTGGGACGGCCGCGCGCTCTTCGTCGCGGACACGCGCAGGGTCGGGCAGGTCGTGCTCGATGGCGTGCCGGTGGGGGACTGGGTCCGCGTCGGCGGGCGCGGCGAGCTGACGTTCGCCGGTGGCGCGATGCTGCTCGAGACCTCGGAGGGTGCCGCGGCGCGCCCGGTCGCGCCCCCGGTGGCCGCGCCCGCGAAGCCCTCTGCACCGCCGAGCCCCCCGGCACCGCCGGCGCGTCCTGCCGTGCCGCGACCTCCCGCCCCGCCCGTGGCTCCCGCGCCTCCGCCGCGGGTGTCGGCGGGGGCCGAGCTGCCCGAGCGTCCGTCGCTTGTCGGGGAGGCCACGCAGATCGCGGAGGCCCCCTCGGAGATGAGCGGGGGATGGGGGAACCTCGTCGGCGAGAGCACCATGATCGCGCCGGAGATGGCGGGCTCGGTCCCCGCCATCAACGACCGCACCGCGGCCGTGGCGTTGCCCGCGGCGGCGGCGGCGGCACGGCCGCGTCTGGGCGGCGGAGGAGGCTCGGAGGGCGCGCGCGCCGTGGGGAGCGTCGAGCTGGCCGACGAGATCCTCGCCTCCCGGGGCCAGAAGGCGCAGGTCGCGACGCTGCTCTCGATGGAGGCCGTGCCGATGCCCCCCGATGGGCCGCCCGGCCCGCCGTTCGGCGCCCTGCAGGGCAGCGGTGGGGGCGGAGGCTTTGCCGCTCCTCCGGGGTTCGAGAAGGCGGCGGCGATGGCGCCCGCGAGCGTGGGCGCGACCCCGCGGAAGGGGCCGCCGCTGCGGACGATCGTGCTGCTGGTGGTGACCCTGCTGGTCACCGCCGGGGTGGCGCTGATGACGGTGGGGCCCTGGGCCTCCGGGGGCGCGCCCGTGGCGGACACCCCCGCGGCGGGGGTCCCCGCACCGCTCGCGGCGGATGCGGGCGCGGGCGGCACGGCCGCGGGGCCATTGGCCGCGCCGGGCGCCGATGCCGCGGTGGCCGCGGTGGTTCCGACGGTGGTTCCAACGGTGGTTCCGTCGGTGGTTCCGTCGGTGGTTCCAGGGGCGGCGACCGCGGGCACGCTGCCCGACGGGACGATCGCGCCGAGTCCGGACAGGATCGCCGTGGACCTCCTGGTGACGGGCCGGCTCGGTGAGGCGCTCGTCCAGTATCAGGCGCTCGCCGCGGCCCATCCGGAGCGCGCGGAGTACGCCCAGATGGTGAGCATTCTTCAGCAGCGGCAGGCGGCCCGGTGCCAAGGTGGCCGGGATCCGGATGGTCGACCCTGTGTCACGCCATGACCTCGATGGGCGGGCGGGAGCCGAGGAGCCGAGCATGAGTCGAAGAGACGGGATCCGGATCGCGCTCGTCGCATGGGTCCTGGGGGCGGGCCTCCAGGCGTGCGATCCTCCTCCTCCTCCTCCGACGTTTCCGGTCACGTTCACGGCGTCGAGCGATCCCGGTCGGCCGCTCGCGGGCGTGCAGATCACCGCGAACGCCGGCGCGCTCGGGCAGACGGGCCCGGACGGCACGTTGCGGGTGGAGCTCACCGGACCCGAGGGGTCGCCCGTGCAGGTCGGGGCCACGTGCCCGGCGGGATTCCGCTCGCCGGTCGGGCTCCCGACGCTGACCCTCCGGCAGGTCGTCAGCCTCGACCCCGCCACCGCGGGGCGGGGTCTGCAGGTGGGCATCCAGTGTTCGCCGACCCATCGCCA
>CAIKNO010000322.1 GCA_903828805.1 uncultured Sandaracinus sp.
CAGGCCCAGTCGAAGCAGGCCCAGTCGAAGCAGGCCCAGTCGAAGCAGGCCCAGTCGAGGCCGGCCCAGCCGGGGCGGTCGCAGCCGCGACGGCGGCGAGTTCGGTCCCGTCGCAGCTCAGCGGCACCTCGGGCTGCCCGCCGCTGCCCTCGGGCAGGTCCTCGGTCTGATCGATCTGTCCGTCGGCGTTCGAGTCCCGTCGAATCTGCGTCAGGCGCCCGCCGGTGTACGTCTCCCAACGGTCCGGCTCGCCGTCGTTGTTCTCGTCGAAGCGCGCCTCCGTGATGAGCCCGCGCTCGAACGCCTCCCACGCGTCCACCCGCCCGGCGTGACGACGGTCGCGCTCGCTGCGGACCAGGACGTTGCCCTCGCACCACCGCCACGTGTCGATGACGTTGTCGAAGTTGGTGTCGAGCTCGCTGTGCGCGACGACGCCACCCTCCAGGTACGAGATCTGATCGATGCGACCATCGAAGTCGAAGTCGTGCTCCTCGCGCACGGGCGTCGCGCCATCGGCCGCGAAGAACCGCGTGACGTCGACCTGACCGTCGAAGTTCATGTCGAACTGCGCGCAACGCTCCGCGTCCGCCTCGAACACGTGCCGGATGTCGGGCGTCCCGTCGTTGTTCACGTCCGTGGCCACGACCCGGCGCCCGTTGGCCTCGCACTGCTCGCGCACGGCCTCGTCGCCGCGGCTTCCCTGCGGCGTCGAACGCACCGCACGCTCGGCGCTGCCACAGCCCGACAGGCCGCCCAGCGCAGCCCCGATCGTCAGCACGCCCACTCCGCGAAGGACGCGCCGCGCCCCTGATGCTCTCATGCGAGTCCTCTTCGCCGCCCCCAGCGGGTGCGGTCGTGCGCAGCATACGCGCCCGGCCCCCGAACCCGCAACCGAAGCGGCCGCTCCGGACGCCAGGATTGACGTTAGGTGGCGTGGCATATATGTTCACGCACAGGAACACGGGCATGGCGCGCAAGAAGGTCAGCACCACCATCTACATCACGCCCGAGCAGAACGAGCGGCTGAAGTTGCTGCACGAGCGCACGAAGGTCCCCGTCGCGGTCTACATCCGCGAGGGCATCGACCTCGTGCTCGATCGACACGTGCACAACCTCCCGGGCCAGCTCGTGCTGGACACGACCACGCCGCCGAAGCGCTAGCCGTTCGTCCGCGGCGCGTGCTCGCGGGTCGCAGCCTTGCGGTCGCAGGGTCCTGCGCGCACACCTCAGCCCCCCGGACCCATCATGACCTTCCCCGTCGAGCGAATCCGCAATTTCTCCATCATCGCGCACATCGACCACGGCAAGAGCACGCTCGCCGACCGCATCCTCGAGTTCACGGGTGCGCTCTCGGACCGCGAGAAGCAGGCCCAGTTCCTCGACAACATGGAGCTGGAGCGCGAGCGCGGGATCACCATCAAGGCGCAGTCGGTCCGCCTCGAGTACCGCGCCGACGACGGGATTCTCTACGAGTTGAACCTGATCGACACGCCCGGGCACGTCGATTTCAACTACGAGGTGAGCCGCTCGCTCGCCGCCTGCGAGGGCGCCCTCCTGGTCGTCGACGCCTCGCAGGGCGTCGAGGCGCAGACCCTGGCGAACGTCTACCTGGCCCTCGAGAACAACCTCGAGATCATCCCGGTCTTCAACAAGATCGATCTCCCGGGCGCCGACATCGACCGCGTGCGCCGCGAGGTCGAAGAGGTCATCGGCCTCGACTGCAGCGAAGCCATCCCCGCCTCCGCCAAGGAGGGGATCGGCATGAAGGAGATCCTCGAAGCCGTCGTGAAGCGCGTCCCGCCTCCGAAGACGGCGGGGGCCGACGCGCCCCTGAGGGCGCTCCTCGTCGACAGCTGGTACGACGCCTACCGGGGAGCGATGGCGCTGATCCGCGTCGTGGACGGAACCATCCGGCCCGGCACGAAGATCAAGATGCTCGCCACCCGCGCCGAGTACGAGGTCACCGAGCTCGGCGTGTTTGCCCCGTTCGCCCGCGCGATCCCCGAGCTCGGGCCGGGCGAGGCCGGGTTCTTCGCCGCCGCGATCCGGACCGTCCGCGACTGCAAGGTCGGCGACACCATCACCGAGCTGCGTCGCCAGGCCACCGAGCGACTCCCCGGCTTCCGCGAGGTGAAGCCGATGGTCTTCTGCGGAATCTTCCCGACCGAGCCGAGCGAGTACCCGAACCTGCGCGAGGCGCTCGAGAAGCTCCAGCTGAACGACAGCGCCCTGACGTGGGAGCCCGAGACGAGCGAAGCCCTGGGTTTCGGCTTCCGCTGCGGCTTCCTCGGCATGCTGCACATGGAGATCGTGCAGGAGCGACTCGAGCGCGAGTACGACCTCGACCTGATCACGACCGCGCCGAGCGTCGTCTACCACGTCTACCAGAACGACGGGACGATGCTGCCGGTGGAGAACCCCTCGCGCTTGCCCGACCCGGTGAAGATCGACCACATCGAGGAGCCCTTCTTCAAGGTCTCGATCCACGTTCCGTCCGCGTACGTCGGCGCGGTGCTGAAGCTCTGCGAGGAGCGGCGTGGCTCTCAGCGTGCGATCCAGTACGCCTCTCAGGACCGCGTCATCATCGTGTACGACCTCCCGCTCGGCGAGGTGCTCTTCGACTTCTTCGACCGGCTGAAGAGCGCGACGAAGGGGTACGCGTCGATGGACTACGAGCTCGCGGGCTATCAGACGAACCCGCTCGTGCGCGTCGACATGCTGATCAACGGCGAGAAGGTCGATGCGCTCTCGGCCATCGTGCACCGCGAGAAGGCGCAGTACGTCGGCCGCGGGCTCGCCGACAAGCTCCGCGGCATCGTGCCGCGGCAGCAGTACGAGGTGGCGATCCAGGCCGCGATCGGCGGCAAGATCATCGCGCGCGAGACGGTGCGGGCCCTGCGCAAGGACGTCACCGCGAAGTGCTACGGCGGCGACATCTCGCGCAAGCGCAAGCTCCTCGAGAAGCAGAAGGAGGGCAAGCGCCGGATGAAGGCGGTCGGCTCCGTCGAGATCCCGCAGGAAGCCTTCCACGCGATCTTGAAGATCGAGTGAGCGGCGCAGGCGCGCGGCCTATGCGCATCGCGCGCAGAGGGGCCGTCTCCGGCCCTCAGCCGATCCCTTCCGCGTGCTCGGCGGCGTAGCGAACGTAGAGGCGGGCCGACTCGACGATTCGGCCTCGCTCCTCGTCCGTCAGCGCACGCACCGGGCGCGCGGGTCGCCCCATCGCCAGCATGCCCGACGGGATCTTGGTGCGCGCGGTGACGAGCGACCCCGCACCGAGGACCACCCAGTCGCCGATCTCGGCCGCGTCGAGGACGATCGAGCCCATCCCCACGAGGACGTCGTTCCCCACCGAACATCCATGCAGGATGACGCCGTGGCCGACGGTGCAGCGATCCCCCACCCGCGTGTCGGACCAACCACCGGTCGCATGGAGGACGGAGTTGTCCTGGATCGACGTGTGCTCGCCGATGTGGATCGGCATGACGTCTCCGCGGATCGTGGCGCCATACCAGATCGAGGAGCCCGCACCGATCCGGACGTCGCCGATGACGCTGGCCGTCGGAGCCACGAACGCCGTGGTGTCGAGGCGCGGCGCGACACCGCGGTAAGGGAACAAGGGACCTCGGTTCATGGCGTGCTCGTGGGAGGGGGGACGCGCCGGACGCGGCGCAGGTGGAACATGACGCGGGCGACCGTGCCCGCAGCGGCCCCCGCAGCGTCCGCCACGAGGTCCAGGATGTCGGCGCTTCGACCGGGGACGAACGCCTGGTGGATCTCGTCCATCACGCCCCATCCGAGCGTGACGAGCACCGCCACGGCGCCCAGCCTGATCGGCCCGCGCGAGGGCCACGTGCGAAGGACAGCGTGCGAGACGAGCACCGCGAGAAGGCCGTACTCGAGCGCATGGATTCCCTTGTCCTCGAAGGGGAAGAGTTCGACCGGCACGGAGGGATGACCGAGCGAGGACACCCCCCAGATCACCGCCATGTAGAGCCCGACCGGCAGCCACGCGAACGCGACCGCGCGGCGTCTCGCTCCGACGTTCATGCGTGGCCCGACGGCACGCGCGCGGACTTGCCCATGACGGGCAGCTTCACCCTCCCGGTCGGACGCGGCACGGCCGGAGGTGCGGCGCGACGCGGCAGCGAGGACAGATCGACCTCGGGTCGTCCGACCAGCGAGTGGGCGTTGGCCTGCACGATCGTGACGGGGACCGTCGCCCCCGCCAGGTCGAGCTCCCCCGGCGCATCGAGGTGCACGATCTCGTGACGGGTCGAACGCCCCCGCCATCGGCCGGGCTCCCCTTCCCCTCGACCGGACGGCCCCTCGACGAGCACCTCGGTACGGGTCCCGACGAGCGAGGCGAGGTGGGCGCTCTGCTGCACGGCCACCTGTTCGAGCAGCCGGGTCAGCCGCTCGTCCTTGACGTCCTCGGGGACGTCGTCGCCCAGCTTGAGGGCAGGCGTGTAAGGCCTCGGCGAGTACTTGAACGCGAACGCCGCCACGAACCCAGCGTCCTGCACCAGCGAGAGCGTCTCTCGAAAGTCCTCTTCCGTCTCTCCCGGGAAGCCGACGATCAGATCCGTCGACAGCGTCAGCCCCGAGCGGCTTCCGCGGAGGGCGTGGGCACGCTCGAGGTAGTGCTCGCGCGTGTAGCGGCGCAGCATGCGCTTGAGCACGCGGTTCGACCCGGACTGCACGGGCAGATGGACGTGCGCGGGGAGCATGTCGAGGGTGCGGTGCGCGTGGAGCAGCGCGTCGGTGACGTGGCGCGGATGCGGCGACGTGTACCGGAGCCTCGGGAGGGACGGGACCTCGCGCGCGATCCGCTCGAGCAGATGCGCGAACTGACTCTCGCGCAACGACTCCTCGGTCCCCGGCTCATACCAGGAGTTGACGGTCTGGCCGAGCAGCGTCACCTCGCGGACTCCAGCCTCGACCATGCCCCGCACCTCCGCGACGATCGCGTCGGCATGGCGGTACCGCTCCGGGCCCCGAGTGTGCGGCACGATGCAGAACGTGCAGCGCTCGTCGCAGCCCTTCATCACCGTCACGAACGAAGTGAACTCGCGCGGGGCGCCGGCAGACGCCGACGTGTCGCTCGGAATTGCGTCGAGAAAGCGCGGATCCTCGAGGTCGAACACCGTCCGGGCGATCGGCGGGGAGCCCGCCTGGGCCGACGCGACGAGGCCCGGCAGCTCGGGGATGTTGTCCGGCCCGAGCACGATGTCGACGAAGGGCGCTCGGCTCAGGAGCTTCTCGCCTTCCTGTTGCGCGACGCAGCCTGCCACCGCGATGACGACGCCCGCCCGCGCGTCCTTCAGAGCACGCACGGTGCCCAGCACCGACAGCAGCTTGTGCTCGGCCTTCTCTCGCACGCTGCAGGTGTTGAACAGGACGAGGTCTGCGAGCGCCGACTCGTCGGTCGGCTCCCAGCCCGCGCGTCCGAGCACCTCCTCGATCCGGCGGGAGTCGTGGACGTTCATCTGACAACCGAACGTCTGGATGAGATAGCGGGGCATGGCGCGCCAATCATGGCGGGGCTCGCGGCTCCGCGCATCCCTCGGAGTGCATGGCCGCATCGGGTGCGCCGCGTCCAGGGGTGTCCGTGTCGAGACACCCCGACGCCGCCGTACCGCTCACGGATTCGTCGGCAGCACGACGAGGCTCGGCGTGTCGTTCCGCGCGCCGAGGAGAGCCGCCGTCCCGCTCACGGATTCGTCGGCAGCACGAGCGCCGCATCGACGCGCGGCACGCGCTGAACCTGACCTTGCTGGTTCTGGAACGCTTGCTCCCCCGCGACGACGCCGAAGACCCGCACCCGGGACCGCAACGCGACGTCGGCCACGCCAGGGTGGCTCACCCACAGCGGACATCGCCCGACCGGGCAATCCTGCACCGTCATCTGGAGGACCGGATGCCCCTCCTGGGTGTCGACGTTGTAGACCTCTCCCTCGAGCACGACGCGCTGTCCCTGCACAGCGGAAGGTGCGGCTGCGATGCGCGCGTAGGTCAGACCAGGCGTGGCGCGGAAGAGGGCCCCCTCGGCAGCGAGGCTCGGGACGCGGCGGACCTGGAGGGAGCGCTCGGCGGGCGCGTGGCCGACGGTCGTCTGGGCGACCACGCGGAGGGTGCGCGGCCCCTCGGCTCCGAGGACCACGCGGCCGTGGAAGTGCCCGTCGCGGATCTCGAGGACGCGGCCTTCGAGGGTGACGGTCGCGCCCGCCTCCGCCGCACCGTCGATCTCGATGGCGCCTTGGTCGGTCAGGATCTCCTGACCTGCGATGGACGTCGGTCGCTCCAGCTCGAACCGCGTGGGAGGCACACGGGTCGTGAGGGTGCCCGACGCCGGCTCGCCGCGGGGAGGCTGAACCTGCCACGGCACCGCGTGCGTGATCACCCCGTCGGCACCGGGCGTCAGCGCCGCGAGCGGATACGCACGCGTCCCACGCCCCTGCGCATCGAGCGCGAGCGACTCGCCCGCGAGCGAGGCGGTCGAGCCTGGGATCGCCTCGACGACGACCGTGATCGCCGGGGGCCCGGCCGAGATGGCCAAGGTCGACAGGTCGGCCCGCACGCGGAACTCGACGGTGAGCACGAGCTCGTGCCGGGTGGGGGCGCCGCTGCCATCGAGCAGTTCGATGGTCAACGGATTGTCCCCGACGTGCAGCGTCCCCGCGGCCATCGGAAAGCGTGCATGGCCGCCGACCACCGCCTGCTCCGCTCCTCCGAACCGGGCCCGCACCGCATCGACGCCCGACGGGATCTGAACGTCGAGGGTCTCGCCCTCCGGAAGCCGAAGGACGGTCAACACGAGCGGGGGCGCGTTGCCCGAAGCCAGCCTCGAGACCAGCACAGCCGCGGGGACGTGCCGGGGCCATGGCAAACGAGCTTGGATGTGGGCAACCTTGAAGATAAGCCTAGTCTGGTGGTCATGTCTTGCGGCGATGTCGCAGGCAGCCGGACTACAGCATCTAGGC
>CAIKNO010000323.1 GCA_903828805.1 uncultured Sandaracinus sp.
GCGAGCTCCAGCCCGACGCGCTCCCGGATGCGATCTTCCACATCTCCACGCTGCCCTCGCCGCTCGCCCGGTTCCTGATGAACGAACGAGGATACCGGCTGATCCCCCTCCCGTTCGCCGAGGCGATGCGGCTGCGGGACGGAACGGTCCTCGAGGGCCACATCCCCGCGTTCACCTACGGGGCCGGGCCCGGGATGCCGGCGGCGGACGTCCCGACGCTCGCGCGGAGGATGTCGATCGTCGCGCACGTGGACACCCCGGACGCGGTCGTTCGCACGGTGCTCGAGGCCCTCGACTCACAGGAATTCAGGCGCGCAGCGCATCTCGTCGCGGTCTCGGATCCCCAGCTCTTCGAGCAGCCGGAGTTCCCGCTGCACCCCGGCGCGAGGGCGTGGCTGCACCGCGGCGACCCGTGGCTCACGTCCGAGTCCGTGCAGGGCCTCGAGAGCCTCCGGAGCTTCCTGGTGTCGATCGTGGTGGCGGGTGTGCTGCTGGCACGCTGGCTGCGGCGCGCACGTCGGCATGGCCTGGGGCTCTATCTGGTCGAGGTGTCGAACCTGGAGAACGAAGCCCTCGCGCTCGAGCGCGAGACGCGCCTCGACCTCTCTCGACTCATCGCGCTCCGGGCGCGGCTCGGCGAGGTGAAGGCACGCGCGCTTCGCGCATTCTCGAGCGGCTCGGTGCACTCCGATGAATTGCTCTCGAGCTTCCTCACGCACGTCTCCGACGTGCGCTCGCACCTCAACGCGATGATCCTCCACGAGCGAGATCGTCGAGAGAAGACCGCGCATGCGCGCGGCCCGGACGAAGAGAAGGTCCTCCGCGAGCTGTGGGAAGGAGCGCTCGACGAATGAACCAGCTGCTCGTCGAGCCTCACGAACTGCAAGACGGTCGGATCGACCTCGACGGCCCCCGGGCCGAGCACTTGCTCCGCGTGCTTCGTGTCGAGGTGGGCGCGCGCGTGAGGGCCGGGGTGGTCGATGGGGGGACGGGCCTCGCGGAGGTCGTCGCCGTCGAGGGCGCCCGGCTGACGCTCTCGCTCGAGACGGGTCCCACGCCTCCCCGACCGAGGGTGGACCTGATCCTCGCGCTCCCTCGACCGAAGGTCCTGGGGCGACTCTACGCGATGCTCGCGCAGCTCGGCGTCGACCGCGTGCTGCTCACGCACGCGGCGAAGGTCGAGCGGTTCTACTTCGATGCGCATCAACTCGCGCCCGAGTGGCGCCGTGTCCATCTGCTCGAGGGCTTGGCCCAGGCCAAGGACACGCGCCTGCCGAGGGTGACCGAACACCGCTCGCTGACCCGTCTCCTGACCCGCGAGCTCGACCCCCTCGTCGATCGGCAGGCGGGGCCTCGCTTGCTGGCCCATCCGGGGGGCCTTCGCTCGGTCCACGCCGCCGCCTCGGGGCAACGCCCCGACGCCCGCGTGCTGCTCGCCATCGGTCCCGAGGGCGGATGGACCGACGACGAGCATGCCCTGTTCGTGACCCACGGCTTCGAGGAGGTGAGCCTCGGCGCACGCACGCTCCGGACCGACACGGCGACCATCGGGCTGCTCTGTCTCGTCCACGACGCCCTCGGGCCCGCCCTTCCCTGAGCGGAGGGCGCGATGGCGGCCCGCGGCCCCCCGGCAGGCGCGGCTTCGTCGATCCTTCAGCCCGCGCGCAGCGTCGGCCTCGAGGGCAGGACCAAGCGCCCTCGTGCGCCCCACGGACAGTCGAAGTCGGACGGCTTGGTCAGCATCCACAGGACCGGCACCGCCGGCGGGGAGACCGGATGGGGCCCGTCTCCGTCGGTGAAATAGACGACGCCGTCGGCCGTGTGCGCCCTCAGGAACGAAGGCTCGAAGACGGGCCGGAGGTCCGTCCCGCCCCGTCCCTTCACGCCCGTCAACCCACCGCGGAAC
>CAIKNO010000324.1 GCA_903828805.1 uncultured Sandaracinus sp.
GCGGTGTCGGCGGGGGCCGCGGTGTCGGCGGGGGCCGCGGTGTCGGCGGGGGCCGCGTTGTCGGCGGGGGCCGCGGTGTCCGCAGGCGCGGCGGTGTCGCGGGGCACCTCCGCCCTCGAGGCCGCGCACACCGATCTCGGCGCGGTCGCTGCCGCCACCGAGCCGTCGGCTGCGGCGCCTCCCGCGGGGGCGTTTCGCGCGCCCGGGCCGACTTCGACGCCGAGCGGAGGGACCGGGCGGTCGACGCAGGGGGTCTCGGTCGCGCGGCGCGCGGCCGGCGCGTCGATCGGGACGGGCCTCGACCCGAGCGGGCCGCTCGCTCCAGGGCGGGCGGAAGCGGACCTTCCTCGCGCCTCCGCGTCGCGGGCCGTTGCAGCTCCCCTCGCGTCGCTGGCTTCCCGCCGGCCGTCGATCGACGTCGCGGCGTCCCCGCCGGGTCCCGCGTCCCCGCGCGAAGGCCATCCCTCGACGCGTCCACCCGCCGGCCGGCCGTTTCCCGCCCCGGGCAACCCGGTCGTCCCGGGGTCCGTGGCAAACCCCGGCGAGAGGGTTCACGACCGACCGTTCCCCATGCCGCAGCCGGCGCGGGCGTTCCCCGCCCCGCAGGCGTTCGCGGGAGCTCCTGAGGTGACCCCACCGTGGTCGCAAGGCGCGCCTTCGGCAGGGCCTGCCGCAACGCGTGCCCCAGTGCCCGCAGCCCCTGCGTTCGCGTGGCCCCAGAGCGCGGCGGCGACGGCGAATCCCGCCGTTTCCCACGATGCGCGACAGCCCCCGAGTTCGCCGGATTCGTCGCCATTTCCGATGCATGGCTCGACCCCGTTCGGCGGTGGCCCGGTCGCCGGAACCGCGGGCGGCCACGGTCCGGCCTCCGCGTGGCGCCCCGCAGGACGGTCGGACGTCGACGTGTTCGCTCCGATGGCGTACGTTGACCCGCTCTCACCCGGCCCGATGCCGTCGGGGTTGACCGGGACCTTCGAGGCGTCGTCGATGCAGGGGCCTCGACGTCCGATCACCGCGTGGGTCGTCGGGATGGCGGTCGCGCTGCTCGGTTGCGCGGGGGCATTCGCGGCGTGGCAGTGGGCATCGGCCCCACCCCCCTCGCTCGAGATCATCTCGTCTCCGCCGGGTGCTGAAGTCTCCGTGGACGGGCGGGTGCTGCCCGGGACCACACCGCTGCCGATCACCGAAGGTCTGCAGGAGGGTCGCCCCTGCCACGTCGAGGTTCGGCTTGCGGGCCACCAGCTCTGGGCCGCAGACCTCACGCCCCGCGGAGGGCGCCTTCGGCAACTCGTCGTATTGGCGCCGCTCCCCGCGACGCTGCAGGTCGAGACCGTTCCGCCCGGCGTGCCGGTGATGATCAATGGCGTCGCCCGGGGACCCTCGCCGGTGTCGCTGGGGGGCCTGGTCGTGGGACAGCAGGTCACCGTCCACGCGCTCGCCCCCGGACAGGCGCCGATGGTCCGCCAGGTGCGGCTCGCGGAAGGCACCACCGTCGAGCGCATCGTCCTGCGGGGACCCTGAGCCCAACGCCCCTCGATTTCACTGCAGCGTCGGCGGCGTCTCGATCGGACCGAAGCGGGCTTCGTGGCGGGCGATCGTCTCGCCGAGGGCCGCGTGAAATCGCTTGGCATGCGCCGGGGAGAGCAGGATGCGGCTGAGGAGCCAGCCGACCCGTCCCTGCACGAACGCGAAGTCGAGGACGACCGAGTCGAAGCTCGAGCCCACCTGCGCGAGGTTCGAGAAGCGCCCCTTGGCGATGTCGTCCTCCGCGTTGAGGGTCACGTCCGAGGTGGGCGGGGGCGTGGGGTTCTTCGGGTCCAAGGCGTTCTCCGGGGTGTCGGGTGTGCAGGGTCCGCGGGGCTGGTATAGCAAGGCCACGGGAACCCCGGGCGGTCCCGTGGTGTCCCCACCGGCATGAACGCCCGCGCCATCCCCGATGCCATGACCCGCCCCACCCGGTCCACGTCGATCCTGTTCTGCCCCTTCTGCCGCGAGTCGTTCGAGGTTGAACGGGAGTGCCCGGAGCACGAACTGCGGCTCGTGCCGTTCGAGGCCCTGCCCCGTGAAGAGGACGCCGAGGCGTTCCCCTCCCACGATGAGCGGGTCGCAGCGTTCGACTTTCGATTCGGCCGTGGTTGGGTCGTCGCGGGCATCTTGCTGCTCGTCGTCGGGTTTGCGTCCCCGCTCGTGACGCTCGCGGACGCCGCGCAATCACGCACGTTCAGCGGGTTCGGGGCGGCCATCACCAGGGCACCCAACCTCTGGACCATCCCGTTCGTCGCCGGCATGTTCGCGTGGACGCTCGCGCGCCGCCGCACGCCTCTCGAGATGATCGGAGCTCGACTTGCCGGCGTCGTGTTCGCGTGTGCGCCGCTGTTCTCCCTCGCGTACACGGCCTTGAAGGTGCGCCAAGGAGCGGTGCAGCTCGCCGCCCGCGGTGGCCAGAGCCTCGAGGTGCATCCCGAAGTCGGCGTCGCCGTGCTGGCCTTCGGAGCGTTCGCCTTGCTGATCGGCAGCCTCCGGTTCGGTGTGTTGCCGATGGGGGACGGTCGCGTGGGTCGCCGGCTCCGTCCGGGCTGATGCACCCTTGAAAACACGCCCCCGGCGGGCCAACGTCCGCCTCGATGTCGCTCGTTCAGCTCGATGGAGTCGAAACCCGGTACGGCGAGCTCCGGGCGCTCAAATCGGTCACCGTCGCGCTCGAGCCGGGGCGCATCGGTCTGCTCGGCCCGAATGGGGCCGGCAAGAGCACGTTGCTCAAGACACTGCTCGGGCTGGTCTCGCCGGACCACGGGACGGTCAAGGTCCTGGGCCTCGATGTCGCGCGGGCGCCCTTCGAGGTCCGCTCTCTCATCGGCTACATGCCCGAGGGGGACGCGGTCCAACCGGAGCTGAGCGCGCTGGAGTTCACGACCCTGGCGGGCGAGCTGTGCGGACTGCCGCGCGCCGAAGCGGTCGGGCGCGCCCACCAGGTCCTGCACTACGTCGGCCTCGGCGAGGCGCGGTACCGCAAGCTGGGCACGTTCTCGACGGGCATGCGGCAGCGGGCCCGGCTCGCGCAGGCGCTCGTGGGAGACCCGAAACTGCTCTTGCTCGACGAACCGACCAGCGGGCTCGACCCGCGCGGTCGAGATGAGATGCTGGCGTTGATCCTCGACATCCCCGAGCGCACCGGTGCGAGCGTGCTGCTCTCCACCCACATCCTCCCCGATGTCGAGAAGACCTGCGATCAGGTCGTGGTCATGGCGGCCGGCGAGGTGCTCTACGCGGGCGCGCTCGCGCCGCTGGTCGCGCCCGAAGCAGGCGTCTACGAGCTGCAGGTCAAGGGCGATCCGACCGCGTTGATTCGGGTGCTGGAGCGTGAGGGGTGCCGCCTCAAGCGCGACGCCGGAGGCTTCGAGGTGACCGCACCGCCGGGGAAGGATGCAGGCTTCCTCTTGTCCCTGGCCGTCGGGGCCGGCCAGCAAGTACGGCATCTCGCCCCGCTCACCCGGACGCTCGAGCGCGCGTTCCTTCAGACGCTCGAGAAGGCCGGCCACGCCCAGGCCGAAGGTCAGGGCGCGGTCGAGGCGTCCGCGCGTTGACGCCCCCGAGGCCGTCCCTCGGGGAACCGAGGACCCGGCCCGAAGGCGGTCACGTCACCCACGGGGAGCCGAAGGGACCCTCGGCGGGCTCGCAGACCCGGTCTCGCCCGGACCGTTTCGCACGGTAGAGGGCGCCGTCGGCGGCGCGCAGCATCTCGTCCGGAGCGAGCTGACCGCCGGGCGTGACGGCGCAGATGCCGACCGACGCGGTCACGCGGATGCGCTCGCCGCCGACGGCGAAGGGTTGGTGCCGGATGGAGTGCACGATCCGCTCCGCCACGCACCGCGCGCCCTCCGCCGCCGTGCCCGGAAGCACCACCGCGAACTCCTCGCCCCCGTGGCGGGCGGCCAGATCGACGACGCGAATCGCACCCCGGATGCGGCGGGCGACCTCGCGCAACACCTGATCGCCCCCGTCGTGTCCGAAACGATCGTTCACGTCTTTGAAGTGGTCCACGTCCAGGAACAGCACGGCGAGAGGCTCCCCGCGCCGCTCGGCCCGGTGGCACTCTTCGCGGAGTCGCGCGTGGAGGTGCCGCAGGTTGGCGAGGCCGGTCAGCTCGTCCAGCGTGGCGACCTGGGCGAGCCGGTCGCGGGAGGCCCGCAGGGCGTCATGGCTCCGCTTGATGCGAAGCATCGCGTCGACCCGCGCCAGCAGCTCGCCGGGGTCGAACGGCTTGCCGATGTAGTCATCCGCGCCGGCGGCGAGCCCGTCGATGCGGTCTGCGGCATCTGCACGACCCGAGACCAGCATCACGGGGAGGAACTCGTTCGCGCCGCGGGACTCCTTCAGCGCGCGGCAGTACGCCCGTCCATCCTCGCCGCCGAGGTCGACGTCGAGGAGGACGACGTCGACGTCGGTCGCGCACGTCTGGAAGAGATCGGTGCCGGTCTCGAGCGCGACGGCGGAATGTCCCCGGCCTTGCAGGAGCGCGCAGAGGAACTCTCGCGTCGGCGCATCGTCGTCCACCACGGCGATGCGGGCGGCGGGCTGGGCGGTCTGGGGTGGAGGCCAACGCACGTCCCCACCATGCGTCCCCGGGGGGCCCGCCGGGAATACCCCTCGCGAAGGAATCGCGCCGACCCGGATGATCACCGTGAGCGATGGCACACGCGTGGCGAGAGCGGATGAAGGAATCCAGTCCGGTCGCATCGAGGGGCCTGCAGCATCGAGGCGTCTGCGGCCTCACCCCCGCCGCGGCGGCGTCCGTGGACGCGTACCAACGCGTGATGCGGGTTCCATTCGACGGGGTGGGGGTCTATAGTTCGCAGGCTTCCCCGAGCGAGAATTCATGGAGATCAAGCAGCAGCTCCGACAGTCCCAGCAGCTCGTGATGACGCCGCAGTTGCAGCAGGCGATCAAGCTCCTGCAGATGTCGCGGATGGACCTCGTCGAGCTCGTTCGGGACGAGATGCTCGAGAATCCCGTGCTCGAAGATCAGGCCGACATGGGCGAGCCGGCGGCGCAGCGCATCGAGGCGGCGGGTCAGGGCGAGGCGGCGAACACGATCGAGCGCGCGATCGAGGCCGACGAGCGTGCCTCCGAAGCGTCGGTCAAGAGCGACGAGAAGAAGACCGACGAGATCGACTGGGAGCGCTACCTCGAGAACCACGCGATGCAGGCGCCGATCCCGAGCGCCGGTCGGATGAGCGACGAGGAGATGCCCGGGGTCGAGGCCACGCTGACGAAGGGCGAAGATCTCGGAGAGCATCTGTTCTGGCAGATTCGCCTCTCCGATCTGTCGGACGAGGAGTTGACGTTCGCGGCGCTGGTCGTCGGCAACCTCGACGAGAAGGGCTACCTGAAGCTCGAGGACGTGCCCCTGGAGGAGATCGTCCCGCGGCTCGCGGAGGAGGCCGGCCTCGACCCGGAGGACGCGGAGGAGGTGCTCAAGATCATCCAGCGGATGGACCCCGTCGGCGTCGCCGCGCGCGATCTTCGCGAGTGTCTGCTCGTGCAGGCGGAGCACGCCGGGATGGACGAGCTCGTGCTGAGCGTGATCCGGGACCACCTGCCGAACCTCGAGCGCAAGAACTTCGGGGCCGTCGCCCGCGACCTGAAGGTCGGCATCGAGGAGGTTTACGACGTCGCCCAGGCCATCGGGGAGCTCGAGCCCCGTCCGGGCCGCGACTACGTCACCGAGGAGCCGCGCTACATCGTCCCGGACGTCTACGTGCAGCGGATGGGCGAGGGGTACTACGTCCAGGCGAACGACGACGGGATGCCGCGGCTCAAGATCAGCGGCTTCTACCGGGCGGCGATGCAGGGCGATCCGAAGGCCAAGGAGTACATCCAGGGCAAGCTCCGGAGCGCGCAGTGGCTGATTCGGTCGATCGATCAACGCCGCAAGACGATCGTCCGGGTGACCGAGTGCATCGTCGAGAAGCAGCGCGAGTTCTTCGATCACGGCATCGAGCACCTCAAGCCCATGATCCTCCGCGACGTCGCGGAGACGGTGGGCATGCACGAGAGCACCATCTCGCGCGTGACGAGCAACAAGTACGTGGCGACGCCGCGCGGCGTCTTCGAGCTGAAGTACTTCTTCAACAGCGCGATCCGACGTGACAACGCGGACGACATCGCGAGCGAGTCGGTCAAGCAGGCGATCAAGAAGATCATCGCCGAAGAGAACCCGCGCGACCCGCACTCCGACCAGAAGATCGTGGAGATCCTCGCCCAGGACGGCGTGGTCATCGCCCGTCGAACCGTGGCGAAGTACCGCGAGATGATCGGCGCGCTCAGCTCGAGCAAGCGCAAGAAGTACTACTGAGCGGGGACGACTTTCCGGTATCCTCCCGGGAAGTGGCAGCCGTGTGACGCGGCGCCTGGGAGGAAGCCAGATGGAGGTTTCGTTCACGTTCCGGCAGGTCGAGCCCTCGGAGGGCGTCAAGAACTACGCGCGGGAGAAGATCGCGAAGCTCCAGAAGTTCCTTCGTTCGCCGCTGACGGCCGATGTGGTCCTCTCGATGGAGCGCCACCTGCACACGGTCGAGGTCATGGTGCACGGCGACGGCAACCGGTTCGCGGGGTCGCACCACTCGGAGGACATGTACGCGTCCATCGATCTGGTCATCGACAAGATCGATCGCCAGATCCGCGACGACAAGGAAGCGAACGCCGACCGTCGAAAGCAGACCGGCGGGGTCTCGCAGATGAGCGGGAAGACCGAGCGCTAGAGCCGAGGTCCCGGGTCGCGTGAGGGCCGCCTCGGCCCTTGGGGGGGCGCGCGGACGGGGGCGGGGTGCGGACATGCGGATGGCCGAGTTCCTCAGCGTCGAACGGATCGACACCGACTTGAAGGGTGGCGACAAGGCGGACGCGTTGCGTGCGCTGGCCGGCTTGCTCGCGGGCGCGGGTCCGTCGGGCCACGACACGGCGTGGCCCACGTCCGACGAGATCCACCGCGCGCTGTTGCAACGAGAGGCGCTGGGCAGCACGGGGGTAGGCGACGGGGTCGCCATCCCCCACGGTCGCTTGCCGGCCATCGATTGCTTCGCGGGCGCGCTCGCCATCCGTCGGGGCGGTGTGCCCTTCGAGGCCGTCGACGGAAGGCCCGTGTCCATCATGTTCGCGCTGATTGGACCGGAGCGCGCAGCGGGCGAGCATCTCAAGTGCCTCGCACGCATCTCGCGGGTGCTTCGCGATCCTGGCGTCCGGGAACGTCTTCGAGCGGCGGAAGGGGCCGGGTCGGCCCGCCGCATCTTGATCGACGCGGACGGCTAGCCCGCGCCGGAGCGGGCCTGTGGCGCCGATGGGCTCGACGTCCGCTCGATGCGCGCGGATGTCGAAGGGGCCGCGGGACGATTCGGACGTTCCCTGCCGACGTCAGCGCGGCGCTCCTGCGGAGCGCTCCGGGAGCCCGAGTGCACGCAACGTGGGCGCGAGGTAGCGCATCGGCACGCGTCCGTGTCCGCCCCTCGCGTGGAGCACGCCCACGGTGACGCCCACGGTGCTCTCGAGCCCATCGGCCTCGCCCTCCCGGACCTGACCGCGGAGCCTTCGGGCCGCGCTCTGCGCCAGCGCGCGGCTTTGCTCTGCAGGCCTGCCGGTCGTGTAGAACGAGAGGAGCGTGCGAGGGGCCGTGGTGCCGTCCCCCGCCGCCGCCCATGCGAGGAACGATGGGCCGCCCGCGTAGAGCGCATCGAAGAGCACCACGTGCCGCACGAAGGGCTCGACGTCCCCGGCGCGAAGGACCGCGGCCGCTGTCTCGAATCCCGCGCTGTGGGCGACCAGGCTCAGCGCCGCCACGTCCTCGATCGTCCGTCCGGGCCCGAGTTCCGGTGCGAGCGCCCGCAGGACGTCCTCGAGGAAACGACGGACGTGCCCTGGCCTCGAGAAGGCCCCGGGGCCTCCGTCGCGGGTCCAGAGCGCGAGCTGTGGAATCACGAGGAGCGTGTTGGTGCCGGCGGCGTCGTGGGCGGCGAGCAAGCCCCACCCCGAATGGGTGGCACCGCCGGGAACGCAGGCCACTTCGCCTTCGCCGGCCACGACGGACGCGCAGCCGCTGTAGCCATGCAGGAAAACGACGAGGTGCAGCGGACGCGCCGCGTCGAACCGCGGGGGCGCATGCACGATGACATCGGGAGCCCCGTCGTGGTGAAACGCCGGATGGGCGACGTCGAACCTGCGGGTCCACTGGGCCTCGGCGCGGACAGCGGGCGCGAGCACGAACACGGCGGCGAGAAGGAACACGGCGGCGAGAAAGAACACGGCGGCGAGAAAGAACACCGCTGCGCGCAGGACCCCGGCCGCGAACAGGAATACAGCCGCGAGCGCCGACGCCCCGAGACGCGCTCCGCGCACCACGCTCGATGCCGGGCCGCGCCGACGTTCGCCCCAAGGGGCGGCCGGCCCCGTGGTGGTCGCCCCAACGCACACGGCCC
>CAIKNO010000325.1 GCA_903828805.1 uncultured Sandaracinus sp.
CCGGAGGATAGCCGAAGCGCCGGCCGCCCCGCGAGTCGACGGCGGCACTTCTTCGTGACGAAGGATCAGGTGGCGTCGATGACCGCGAGCGTCGCGCCGCCGGCGACCTGGTCGCCTGCCCGCACCGGCAGCGCGCTCACCACCCCGGCGTGCGGAGCCTTGACCGCATGCTCCATCTTCATGGCCTCGATGGTCATCAGCGTGTCCCCCGCGGCGACGGTCTGCCCGAGGGCGACGCGCACTGCCAGGATCTTGCCGGGCATCGGGGCCACGCAGCCGTCGGCGGCCGAGTCGGCATCCCGGTCGAGAAACCTCGGGCGCTCCCGCAGGCGGGTGCTGTGCCCGAGGGCATGCACGTACCACGCGTCTCCATCGGACCGGACCCGCGTCGGCACCCGATGGCCGTCGGGCCACTCGAGCACGAGGTCGCCCGCGTCCGACGCGACGCGACGCACCGTCCCGGTCATCGTCCCGGCACCCCCCTCGACGCGCACGCGGAACGCACCCCGACCGAGATCGACGTAGCCCACCTGAACGGTGCCTCGGTCAGGGACCTCGAACTCCATTCGCTCGTCGGCGACGCGGTGGTTCCGGTAGCCCGAGACGGCGAGCGAGGGCAGCCACGCCGCATGCGGCGCGCGCGTCGCGTGACCGGCGAGGGCCGCGGCGACGGCCGCCCTTCGGAGGATCTCGTCGCCCTCCGCAGGCTCGACCGCCGGAGGCATGCGCGTCTCGATGAAATGGGTGTCGATGTCCCCGCGCTGGTAGTCCGGGTGCGACAGCACGCGCAGCAGGAACGCGCGGTTCGTGAGCACGCCTTGGACGCTCAGCGACGAGAGCGCCCGGATCATGCGGGCGATGGCGTCCTGCCGCGTGGGACCCCGCGTGATCAGCTTCGCGATCATCGAGTCGTAATGCACCGGCACGTCGGAGCCCGTCTCGACGCCGGATTCGACCCGGAGCCACTCCTGCGCGAGCAGCGCTTCGGGCAGGTGAAAGTCGATGATTCGCCCAGACTGCGGCAGGAACTCCGAGTCCGGATCTTCCGCACACAGACGGCACTCCACGGCCGCGCCCGAGCGCCGCGCATCGAGGTCCGCCTGCGTGAAGCGGAGCCGCTCCCCTCGCGCGATGCGGATCTGCTCCTCGACGAGGTCGAGCCCCTCGAAGACCCCTTCGGTGACCGGGTGTTCGACCTGCAGGCGGGTGTTCACCTCGAGGAAGTGGTGGTCTCCGTTGGCGTCGAGCACGAACTCGACGGTCCCGGCGTTCGTGTAACCGATGGCCGCGCACAGGGTGATGGCATCGCGTCCCATCGCTTGGCGGCGGGCGTCGTCGAGGGCGGTCGAAGGCGATTCTTCGATCAACTTCTGATGCCGGCGCTGGATCGAACACTCCCGCTCGAACAAGTGAACGAGGTGGCCGTGCGTGTCCCCGAGCACCTGGATCTCCACGTGCCGCGGGCCCTCGATGTACTTCTCGAGCAGGAGCGTTCCGTCGCCGAAGGCGGCCTCGGCCTCGCGTCGGGCCGAGGACACGGCCTCCTCGAGCCCGGCGGCCCGATGCACGACGCGCATGCCCTTGCCACCCCCGCCGGCCGAGGCCTTCAGGAGCACCGGATACCCCAGCGTACGGGCCTGCGCGTCGAGCCCTTCGAGGTCGGATGCGAGGTCGGAGAAGCCGGGCACGACGGGCACGCCGACGCGCAGCGCGAGCGCCTTGGCCTCGCGCTTGAGGCCCATCGCGCGGATCGCCGCCGCCGACGGGCCGATGAACAAGAGGCCCGCCGCCTCGACCGCCTCGGCGAAGTCGGCGTTCTCGGCGAGGAAGCCGAACCCGGGGTGCACCGCGTCGGCGCCGGTGCGTCGCGCCGCGTCGAGGATGCGGTCGATCCGCAGGTACGAGTCGCGCGCCGACGCGGGGCCGATCCGCACGGCCTCGTCGGCCCGCCGGACGAAGAGGGCGTCCTCGTCGGCGTCGGAGAACACCGCGACGGTGCCGATGCCCATCCGCGCGGCCGTGCGGGCGATGCGGAGGGCGATCTCGCCGCGGTTCGCGATCAGGAGCTTGCGGAGCGTGCGCATCGTGGGTCCGTTCGTCAGTGGCGGAAGACGCCCCAGCTGGTGGTTCCCCGCACGGCCCGGGTGTGGGCCGCGCTCAGGCTGAGCGCGACCACCGTGCGTGTGTCTCGCGGGTCGATGATGCCGTCGTCCCAGACGCGGGCCGTGGCGAAGAACGGGTCGCTCTCCTGCTCGATCAGGCCCTCGGTCATCTGCTTCATCACGCCGAGCCGCTGCTCGTCGACGGCCTCGCCCTTCTTCGCGGCGGCCTCGCGCTGGATGATGTCGAGCACGCCCGCGAGCTGCTTGCCCCCCATCACCGCGATGCGGTGGTTCGGCCAGGTGAACAGGAAGTTCGGCCGGTACGCCCGTCCGGCCATCGCGTAGTTGCCTGCGCCGTAGCTCGCGCCCGTCATGATCGTGATCGACGGGACCGTGCTGTTGGACACCGCGTTGATCATCTTGGCCCCCGCCTTGATGATCCCCTCCTCTTCGTACGTCCTGCCGACCATGAACCCGACGATGTTCTGCAGGTAGAGCAGGGGGATGTCGCTCTGGTTGCACAGCTGGATGAACTGGGCGCCCTTGTTCGCACAGGCCGTGAACAGGATGCCGTTGTTCGCCAGGATGCCGACCGGCATCCCGTGGATGTGGGCCCATCCGCAGACGAGCTCGGGTCCGTAGAGCGGCTTGAACTCGCTGAAGCGCGAGCCGTCCACGATGCGTGCGATGACCTCCCGCGCGTCGAACGGGATCCGCACGTCGGCGCTCGCGATGCCGAGCAGGTCTTCGGCGGGGTAGCGTGGCTCCTCGGCGCCGGGACGCGGCCTTGGACCCTGCTTCTCCCACCCGAGGTGCGCGACGATCTCCCGTCCGATGCGGAGGGCGTCCTCTTCGTCCTCCGCGAGGTAGTCGCTGACGCCGCTCGTCCGGGCGTGCATCTCGGCGCCGCCGAGTTGCTCGTGGGTCGTCTCCTCGCCGGTCGCCATCTTCACGAGCGGCGGGCCGCCGAGGTAGACCTGCGCCTGCTTCTTCACCATCACGACGTAGTCGCTCATCCCGGGGATGTACGCGCCGCCGGCGGTGGACGAGCCGAACACGAGGCAGACGGTCGGAGTGCGCGCCTCGCTGCGCCTCGTCAGGTCCCGGAACCCGCGGCCACCGGGCACGAAGATCTTCGATTGGTTCGGCAGATCTGCGCCCGCGCTCTCGATCAGCGAGATCGACGGAAGCCCGTTCTGCTCCGCGACCTCCGAGAGACGACCCGACTTGATCACCGAGTACTCGCTCATCGCGCCGCCCTTGACGGTGGCCTCGCTCGCGGTGATCAGACACTCGACGCCGCTGACGACCCCCACGCCCCCGACGATGCTCGCGCCCGGCGCGTGGCCCGGGAGGTCCATGCCGGCCAGGGCGGAGAGCTCGAGGAACCACCCGTCGCGGTCGATCAGGCGCTCCACCCGGGCCCTCGGGAGCAGCTTGCCGGCGGCGACGTGACGCTCGTTGTACTTCGCGCCTCCGCCCTCACGCGCCTTCGCGAGCGCCGCCTCGAGCCGCCCGAGGGCTTGAAGGTTCTGTTCGCGGTTCGTCGCGAACCCCTCGCTCCGGAGGTCCACCCGGGACCGGAGGACCGGGTAGGGTTGACCGGTCGCGATGCCGCGGCCGGGCGTCGGAGGGCTCATCGCGTCCTCCCACGGACCGCCGCGCGTGCGTTCCGGGCGGCCGCCTCGAGGGCGTCGGCGCTCCCCTCGGCCGACGCGGACTTCTTCGCGACGAGGTAGGCGTTCCATCCCGGATCGTTGCCGACCGGTCGGGTCACCTTGTGGAACGTGCCGGAGGCCGCGCCCTCCCGGTCCACGCCTTCCCAGTACGCATCGACGCTCACGAATCCGACCTCCATCAGGAGCTCGCGCAGCTCCGCGAGCTGCCACAGCCGCCAGTCGTACACGAACGCGCGCGGCAGCTTGGTCCGATCCGGGAATTCGAACGAGATGTGGCACTCGTAGCGGCTCGTCACCGCGTCGTACGACGCCTGGTCCCACACGTAGCGGAACCCGTCCA
>CAIKNO010000326.1 GCA_903828805.1 uncultured Sandaracinus sp.
CCACGCGCAGCACCGTCGATTACCTCACCGTCGAGGACCGTACGGCGCCAGGCGAGCGGCCCTCGACGCACGTGGACGAGGTGACGCGGCTGCACCGCACGGAGGTGTTCGCTGTCGCGCAGCCCCGCTCGGTGCAGGAGGTGCGCGACGCGCTCGCCCGCACCCACGGGCCCGTGTCCATCGGAGGCGGGCGCTTCTCGATGGGGGGCCAGGTCGCAAGCCCCGGGAGCCTGCACCTCGATATGCGCGGGATGAACCGCATCCTCGAGCTCTCGCTCGAGCACCGGACCATCCGGGTCGAGCCGGGCGTGCGCTGGTGCGACGTGCAGAAAGCCGTGGATCCCCACGGCCTCGCGGTCGCCATCATGCAGTCCTACGCGAACTTCACGGTGGGCGGCTCGCTCTCGGTGAACGTGCACGGGCGCTACGTCGGCGCAGGACCGCTGGTCCTCTCGGTGCGCTCGCTGGAGGTCGTGCTCGCCGACGGACGCGTCGTGCGCGCGAGCCGCACCGAACGCCCGGACGTCTTCTTCGGCGTGGTCGGTGGATACGGCGCCCTCGGGGTGGTCGTCTCGATCGAGCTGAGGCTCGACGAGAACCTGCGCCTGCTCGAGGTCGCCGAGAAGCTCGAGACCCGCGCGTACGTCGAGCACTTCAAGCGCAAGGTGCGCGACCAGAAGGACGCGGTCCTCCACAACGCCGACCTCTACGGTCCTCACCACCGGACCCTGCGCAGCGTCACGTGGGTCCGCACGATGCGTCCGGTCACGCACGGCGAGCGCTTGATGCCGCCCCGCGCCTCGCACCCGATCACGCGCTACCTCGCGTGGGCCATGAGCGAGACGCCGTTCGGCGCGCAGCGCCGCGAGCGCCTCATCGACCCGCTGCGGTACGCGACCCGGCGGGTGCACCACCGGAACTACGAGGCCGGTTACGACGTGCGCGAGCTCGAGCCGCCGAGCCGCCTCGAGCGCACCTACGTGCTGCAGGAGTACTTCGTGCCCGTGGACCGCTTCGACGACTTCGTCGCGAGGATGGGCGAGATCCTCCGCCGGCACGCGGTCAACGTCCTCAACATCTCGGTGCGGCACGCGATGCCCGACGACGGCACCCTCCTCGCGTGGGCGCCCGAGGAGGTCTTCGCGTTCGTCCTCTACTACAAGCAGCGCACGCGACCGAACGCCCGCCGCCGCGTCGCGGTGTGGACCCGCGAGCTCGTCGAGGCCGCGCTCGAATGCGGGGGGCGGCACTACCTGCCCTACCAGGCCCACGCGACGCCGGCGCAGTTCCACCGCGCCTATCCCCGCGCCGGCACGCTCTTCGAGCTCAAGCGCAGCCTCGACCCCGACTTCCGGTTCCGGAACGTCCTCTGGGACCGATACTACGCGCCGTGGCTCGCAGCGCAGAGCGCCGACGCGGACGGTGCACCGCCCGGTGGCGACGACGCGGCGACGGCCGACGCTGTGGCGTCGGCTGCGGGCCCGCGATCGGAGTTCGCCGACGTGTACGGAGACGTCGCGCTGCACGACGCTTTTTATCGATTTCTCCAGAACATCTATCACCTCTATCCCGACGACCGCTTCCATCAGCTGATCGCCGAGACCACGCAGGACGGCGGCGGCGACGAGACCATCTACCGACGCGTGCAGGAGCGGCTGCCCACGATCGCCCCGCCGCTCGCGGCGCTCTCGCGGCCCCTGTTCTACATGCTGCCTGCGCTCGCGGTGCAGAAGGCGGAGATGGTGCGCCAGACCGCCGAGCTGGTGCGGCCGCGACTCGGCGGGCGCGGCGTCGAGGGCTACGTCGAGATCGGGACGACCGGCCGCTACGTCCGCGGTCTGAAGCGCGCCCTCGGGCTGCGTGGGCCCGTGCATCTCGTGAGCGACGCGGCCCCCGCGGGGCCGGTGGATGTCGTCGAGCGCGGACAGCTCGCACAGGCCGGCGCGTGGGTCCCGCTCGCCGACTACGAGCCGCTGCCCGAGGCTCGGATCTCGTCGGGGTCGGTGCAGCTGGTCAGCTGCTTCATCGGCCTGCACCACGTCGCCCCCGAGCGCCTGTCCGCGTTCATCGCGTCCATCCACCGCGTGCTCGCCGAAGGAGGCCTCTTCGTCCTGCGCGACCACGACGTGAGCGACCCTTCGATGGAGCGCCTCGTCTCGCTCGCTCACACCGTCTTCAACTGCGGCCTCGGCGAGCCGTACGCGGTGAACGCCGCGGAGCGCCGGCACTTCGCCCCCATCGACGTCTGGGTCGCGAGGATCGAGGCCGCCGGCTTCACCTCCGTCGGCCCGAGGCTCGCGCAGGCGAACGACCCGACCCGGAACCTGCTCGTCGCGTTCGAGAAGCAGCCCGCCGGCAAGGCCCTGACACCATGATCTTGCGCGTCGGCCGCGGCGTCCTCTCGTGGGGCCTCGTCGCGCTGCTCTGGGGGGCGTGCGGGGTCCCCGCCTCGAACGACGGTGCGCGCGAGGCCGTCCCCCAGCGCGCCCCGCGGACGCCCGAGCGCCTTCGCCGTGCCGGGGACCAGACCTACCTGACCTATCCGGAATGGTTCCTGGTGTTCAGCCCCGAGGCGTATGCCGACTGGGTGGCCTCCCGGCCCCCGACCGACTTCCCGTTCCTCGCCCACGTCCGCGACGTGTGGGCGGGCTACGCGGCCGTCACCCGGGCCGTGCCGCGCGAGGCCTCCGTGTCGTGGGGATACCACGCGATGATCGTGACCATCGCGGCCAGCACGACGGCGGAGTATGCGGTGCGCGCCGCGTACGAGGGGACGGTCGGGCGGCTCTCGGCCTCGCTCGCCGGGGACCCCTACGACGACGGCCAGCTCAGCCGCGAGGACCGATTCGGTGCCTACACGGCGCGGGCCTACGAGCGCTTCCTTCGACAGCGCGCGTGGTACGAGTTCGACTACGAAGGCGCACTCCGAAGGCTCTGGCTGGAGGTGCCGTTCACGTGGAGTCGCCCGTTGCGCGCGCTCGAGCGACGCTACGCCCTCACGAGCGAGTACGTGTTCAAGCTCGGATACGCGCAGCTGCTGCGCGCTGCGAGCCACGCGACCTTCGAGGAGGCGTCGTTCGACGCGCGCACCTCCGCGGTGGTGCACGGGCTTGGCCCGGAGGTCGAGATCGACGGCGTCGTCGTCGAGGAGCGCTTCGAGGACGGCGCGGTGCTGGTGACCCTCCCGCGCTACGAGGCGTTCATGCCCGCCGCGCGTGCCCTCGCGCGGGCGGGCGTGCGCTTCGAGGAGATCTGCGGGCAGCGCGGGCGCATCCTGCTCAGCGTCCGCGCGCCGCGCGGCTGGCAGACGGCGGGCCGCATCGTGCGCCGCGAACCGCTCGACGAGGCGCGGGAGCGGGTGCTCTTCGACGTGCCGATCGCGACCCTGGCGGGCACGCTGACGAGCCTCGGTGCCGGCGTCGTGCTCGAGCACGTCTACGATTTCTGAGCGCGCGGGGACTTGCTCCTTCGAGTAGGGTGCGCACCCTCCTCGGGAAGAACGAGAAAGTCCAGATGAACCGACGATTGATGCCGCTGCTCGCCATCGCGATGGCCCTCCTGTCCCCGACGTTCGCGTCCGCGCAGGCCACCCCGACGGGAGGCGCGCACGAGCGCGAGGACGCCGCCCACGAGCGCGAAGACGCCGCCCACGAGCGCGAAGACGCCGCCCACGAGCGCGAAGACGCCGCCCACGAGCGCGAAGGCGCCGCCCACGAGCGCGAAGGCGCCGCCCACGAGCGACGGGCCGCCACCCGCGGCCACGACGAGACCGCAGAGGCGCCGCAGGATGCGGCCTCGGCGGACGCGCGACGCGCCGCACGGGAGGCCGCCGCCACCGCACGGCAAGCGCGCATCGCCGAGCAGCGCGCCGCGCGGGAAGCCGCCGCCACCGCACGGCGGGGCCGCGTCGCCGAAGAGCGCGCCGCACGGCAGGCCCGCGACGCCGAGCAGGACGGGGAACGCGGGACGCGCGCGCCTGCCGCCGCAGCACCGAACTGAGCGCCCTGCCGCGGAAGCCGAGCCCCGGTGGGCGCGCGCGCCCTTGGCCGCGCCCTCCAGGGAGGCACGACGCGCACCGTGCGCCGGGGTCCCCGCGTCAGGGGCAGGTCGTCCGCGGCCCGGTTTGCTCGCGGAGGCGCGCGGCGAGTTCGACGGTCGCCGGCTCGACCACGTGGGGATACGTGGGGGTGAGGACCCGTGACGGCTCGTTCGTGACGATGATGGCGTCGTCGAGCGCGAGGTCGCCTTCGCTCCGGAGGTAGCCCCGGCGGTCGGTCGCCCAGTCGACGCTCGTCGCCACCTTGGACACCTCGTAGTCGCGGTCCCCGCACGGCGTGGGATCGGTGCACCCGCTGAAGATCGAGCCGCACGTGCGACCGGGCCTCGCCTCGTAGATGTTGCCCTCGCTCAGGAACTGCGCGCCGGCGAGGCTCGCGGCGCCGAACTCCCACCACTCGAACTGGTAGTTGTTGAAGAAGTGCACGCGGCCGACGGAGACCTGCGGGCCCCGCCGCGAGAGACGATCGAAGTGGTTGTGGTGGAACGTGATCTCCATCCCGAGCGACTCCGCGGGCGCGCTCTCCATTCCGACGAGCATCCCCTTGGAGTGGTCGTGGAAGTGCGACCACGACACGGTGATCCGGCTGCCCCCCCGCACGTCGAAGAGGCCGTCGCCGCCCTCGAACATCTCGACGTGGTGCAGCCAGATGTCGCGGCTCGTGTAGTCCTCGGGCCTCGCAGCGCCAGCGCTCCGGATCAGCACGACGTCGCCGTCCTGCGTGCACGCGGCGAAGTTGTCGTTCTTCATCCGGAGGTCGGTGAGGATGACGTTGCGCGCATCCCGGATCTCCAGCGCACCGTCCACGAGGATGCGCCGCATGCGACCGTCCACCGTCTTGTTCGATCGGATCCGGATGGGCGTGGTGCCGAGGTCGATGACCGCCTCCGACGTGACGCCGATGTCGAAGACGATCCAGTAGTCTTCCGTGCTCTCGAGCGCCGCGCGGAGGCTCCCCGGTCCGCTCGCCCGATCGGTCGTCACCCGGTAGAGGTTCGTGGGATCGCCGCCTCGCGCATTCCGTCCGAAGCCGACGAGCTCCGCGAGCAGCGCGGTCGAGGACAGGGGATAGGTCGAACAGTCGAGAACGTCCGGCGTGCAGGCACCGGCATCGCAGCGGGTCCCGTCGGCGCACGCGCCGCACAGGCCGCCGCAGCCGTCGCTCCCGCACGTCCGTCCGTCGCAGCGCGGCGCGCACACGCCGGCGCGGCCGCATTCGCAATGGTCCGAGGCGTGCCCGGTGTCCGCGCAGCCGAGGGCGGGGCGCGCGAGATCGGGCATGCACGCGGGGGCGTCCTCGTGGCTCTCGAGACAAACGAGGCCGGCGAGCGCGCACACCGCGGCGCAGCCCTCGCCGCCGGTGAACACCGCCGCGCATCGATCGGCCTCGGCGCGGCAGAGCGTGTGCGCAGCCCCGATCGGTGCGCAGTCGACCGGCGTCACGAGCCCGGCATCGACGTGCCCGGCATCGCCGTCGCCCGCCGAGGCGTCGGAGCGCGGAGAGGTCCCCGAGTCCGACGGACCACCGTCGGGCGAGCGCGCCCGGCCGGCGTCGTCGCCCGCCGAGGGGTCGGACGCGCGACGGGTCGGCATGCTGCCGTCGCATGCGGCACCTGCCGCGAGCAGCCACGTCGCCCACACCCCGACGGACCAGCGTGCGGCTCTCATGGCCTCCGCTCAGCACATCTCGTACCGGGACGCGGGGCTCGAAACATCGAGCGTTCAGGCCGGCAGTTCCGCCCCGGACGCCGACGACGGGGTGCGCGGACTCCACGCAGGGGTCGGCGCCGAGGTCCGTCGACCCCACCCGCCGCCGCGCGGGGACCGGCCTTCGCGCGGCGACCCTCGGAGTTCGCCGCCCCGGCCGGGCGACGCGCGCACGTTCAGGCGCCGACGGGCGCGACGACCTGCACCGCGACGCCGTCCGCCCCGGGCGACCCGCCATGCAGCGCCGCCCCCGGCACGGCGAGCGCGCGCTTGGCGAACCCGAGCGCGCGCGTACGACCCTCGCCATCGGACACGGCACTCGTGACCTCACCGACGAGGCCGCCTTGCGCGTCGAAGAGCGAGGCCCCCGGAGCGAGCGCGCCCTGCGCGTCCAGCTGCACGAGCCGCCGCGAGAGCTGGCCCCGGTTCTCCAGCATGCAGATGACCTCCTGGCCGAGGTAGCAGCCCTTGGTGAACGACACCGCGCGGGCCGTGAGACCCGCCTCCTGCGGGTAGGTCGACTCGCCGAAATCGGAGAAGAGCGCGGGCCATCCTGCGCGGAGCCGCGCGAGCGTCCACCCCTCCTCGGACACCGCGCCGCCCCCGAGGGCCTCGGCCGCCTCGACGAGCGAAGCCTGCACCCGCGCCACGGCATCCGACGCGACGAGCACGTCGAAGCCGCCCCGCCCGAGGCGATCGGCCGCGTAGGACTCGAGCGCCGGCACGGACGCCACGACCTCCGCCGCGCGCGGTCCCTGCACGGTGAGCACCGCGGTCTCCGCGTCGGCCTCGAGCGCGACGTCCTCCATGATCACGTGGTGGTCGAGGTGCGCCATCACGGCCTCGAGGTTCGCGCGCGCCGTCAGCAACGCCAGGCCCCGCGCCCCGCGGTTCAGCACGTGGACGTCCGAGAGGATCTTGCCGCGCACGTGGAGCACGAGCCCGTACGCCGACGACCCCGGCGTCAGGGCGCGCACGTCCTGCGTCACCTGGCCGTTGATCCACGTGGCAGCGTCGTCCCCGACCACCTTCAAGAGCACCCGCTCCGGCAAGGGCCGCACGCCCGCCACCTCGTAGAGCCACCCCGCCTCGGCATCCGGTGTTCGCATGGTGCGAGGGTGTGCAGCGCGCCGGGCCGACCCGCAAGGGGCGTGAACCATCGTTGACATCCGGCGCCCTCGGCCGTCCCCCGCTGCGGCCGCTCGCCCGCATCGAGCGCGCGCACCCTCCGAATTCGTGGGGATCACCGCGGGTTTCGAGGAACCTCGGTGCGACGGTGCGCGTGGCGCGACGGTTGCTTGGTCGGGCGCAGGTCACCACACTCCAAGGACCCATGCACCGCTCCACCGCCGCCGCTTGTGCGCTCGCTCTGATGGCTCTGGCCGCGCCCGTGCGCGCGCAGGAGCGGGACGCGTCGGGCGAGGCCGCGATGCTCGACGCCATCAACGGACGCAGGTCCGCCGCGGGCCTGCCCGCGTTGCTCCGAGAGGAGCACCTCGAGCGCGCCGCGTGGCGGCACACGCTCGAGATGGCGGAGCACGACGTGCTCGAGCACGTCAGCGAAGGCAGCGGCACCCCGGCCGACCGCGTGCATGCGGAGGGCCTCTCGATCGCGGACATCGGCGAGAACGTCTCGATGCACCACGCCACGGCCGACGCGCAGGCGTCGCTCGAAGCGAGCCCGCCGCACCTCGCGAACATGACCTCGGCGCGCTTCACGCACGTGGGCCTCGCCGCGGTGCACGATGGCGACATGGTCTACGTCACGCAGGTGTTCGGGAGGCTCGAGCCCGCCGAGCCCACCGCGACGGCGCCCGCGCCGGAGACGACCGAAGTCCCGCCCGCGGTCGCGTTGGCCACCGCCCTGCCGGGCGCCCCCTCGGGCCGCACCGACGCGTCGCCGCCGACCGCGTTCGGCATCCTCGTGCCGTCCCCGGCGGTCGGGGGGGCTGCGTTGCCTCCGAGCGCTGCGGTGGCTCCAAGCGCTGCGGTGGCTCCGAGCGCACCGCTCACCTCCGCGCCGAGTGCGTCGGCCACGGTGGTCCTTCCGCCCTCGGCACCGAGCGCGTCCGTCACGTCCGCCCCGGCGACGACCGTCATGGTCCCCGCCCCGGGGGCGACGGCCGTCGCCGGCTACTGGGTCTGTGCGCAGGAGCGCTGGTGGTATTACCCGATGCCGGCGGGCGCCCGCGCCGGACAGCAACTGCAGCCCGACCTGAGCGTCCGGGGCGCGCCCCCTGGCC
>CAIKNO010000327.1 GCA_903828805.1 uncultured Sandaracinus sp.
CCGCGAAGGGCAGGCGATCGAGGGCGTCGCCCCTCAGCACGATGTCGGCGGTCTCGAGCGCGGCGTCGGAGCCGGCCCCGCCCATCGCGATGCCCACCGAGGCGGCGGCGAGCGCAGGCGCGTCGTTGACGCCGTCGCCCACCATCGCCACGCCACCTTCCTTGGCGAGCTCACGGATGGCGTCCACCTTGCCCTCGGGGAGCAGGGGCGCGCGCGCCTCGGTGATGCCGACCTCGGCCGCGACCGCGCGGGCCACGCGCAGGTTGTCCCCGGAGAGCATCACGGTCCGCTCGATGCCGAGGGCGCGCAGACGCTCGAGGGTCGCCTTGCTGGTGCCCCGCATCGTGTCGGCGACGCCGAGGACGCCGAGGAACGTGCCGCGTCGCTGCACGATCATCGCGGTCCGTCCGGCCTCCTCGAGGCGGGCGGTGGCCTCGAGGATGAACGCGGGGACGGTCGCGTCTGCGAACAGGGCGAGGTTGCCCACCGCGACGGCCTCGCCTCCGACCGTGCCGCGGATGCCCTTGCCGTGGATGGCCTCACCGCCGGTCGCGGCCTCGAGGGCGACCGACCGGGCGCGCGCACCCTCGAGCACGGCGCGCGCGAGCGGGTGGCCGGAGAGGGACTCGAGAGACGCCGCCGCGCCGAGGAGCGACGCCTCGGACACCCCCTCGGCCGGTGAGAGGGCGACGAGCGAAGGCGCCCCGACGGTCAGGGTGCCGGTCTTGTCGAACGCGATCGACTTCACCTTGCCGAGGGCCTCGAGGTACGCGCCGCCCTTGATGACCACGCCGCCGCGCGCCGCGGCCGAGACCGCCGAGAGGACCGCCGAGGGCGTGGCGATCGCGAGCGCGCAGGGCGAGGCGGCGACGAGCAGCGCCACGCCGCGCAGGATCGCCGGGACCCACGGCATCCCCGTCGCGACGAGGACGACCGGCACGAGCACCGCGATGCCGAGGACCACCGGGACGAATCGCTTCTCGATGCGGATGGCGAGGCGTTGGGTCGCGCTCTTGTGCGCCTCGGCCTGGGCGACCATGTCCACGATCTTCGCCAGCACGCTCTCGCGCGAGAGGCGGGTGACCTCGATGTCGAGCGACGCGTCGGTGCACAGGGTGCCGGCGAACACCGCGTCCCCCGGACCGCGCGCCACCGGCACGGACTCGCCGGTGATCGTGGCCTGATCGAGGTGCGCCTGACCTTCGCGGATGAGGCCGTCGAGCGGCACCCGGTCGCCGGCGCGCACCACGATGCGGTCTCCGCGTTGCACCCGTTCGACGGCGATCTGGACGACGGCCCCGGCCCGCCGAACGCGGGCGAGGGTCGGACGAAGGCGGCCGAGCGCGTCGAGCGAGCGGCGCGCGTGATCCATCGCGCGGTGTTCGAGGGCGTGGCCCAGCGAGAACAGGAAGAGCAGGAAGGCGCCCTCGAAGAACGCGCCGAGCAAGGCGGCGCCGAGGCCCGCGAGGACCGTCAGCGTCTCGACGTCCGGGGAGCGTTCGCGGATCGAATTGACGGCGGCCCGGAGGGGGAACGCGCCGCCGAGGAGCAGCGCGAGCACGTAGAAGGTGGTCGCCACGATGGGCGGGGCGTGCGCGAGCGACTCGGCCGCGAAGCCGACCGCGAGCAGGCCGCCGGCCCCCCACGCGAACGGCATCTGGAGCTGAGGCGCGAGCCCTCCGCCGTGCGCGTGCATCGAGCAGACGTGGCCCTTCTCGGGCACCTCGAGGGTGTAGCCGAGCAGCTCGGCGCGCTGCTCGATGCCCGCGGGCTTGACCTGCGTCCGGTCGAATTCGACGACCAGCCGCTCGGCGCCGTACGCCACGTCGGCGGTCAGCACGCCCGGCAGCCGGCGCATCGCGTGCTCGAGCACCGCCGCGCATTGGGCCGACTCCATTCCCCGGACGAACCACGTCCGCCTCAGGTAGCGGGTGCGGACCTCGGCGCCGGCCCGCTCCGCCACCGCGAGCACCTCGGTCAGCGACACGACGGCGGGCGCGTAGTGGATGCAGAGCTCCCGCAGGCCGCCGTCCGTCCGCAGGTGGACGTCGGAGACCCCGCGGTGGGCCTCGAGGGCCCGCTCGAGCTTGGCGAAGATGCCGCGCTCGTCGGACTCGCCGGGGAGGGCGTCCTCGAGGGCGAGCTGCACCGCGGACGAGCCGTCCTCGGCGGGACGCGTGCCGGGCGCGCGCGGTCGCTTGGGGGTCGAGGCGCCGTGGTCGTGGTCGCACGCCCCGCCGTGCTCGTGGTCGTGGCCGTGGTCGTGCCCGTGGCCGTGGTCGTGCCCGTGGTCGTGGCCGTGGTCGTGGCCGTGGTCGTGCCCGTGGTCGTGGCCGTGGTCGTGCCCGCACCCGGGTCCGTGCACGTGGCCGGCCTTGGGCACGACGCGGACGAAGCCGTGCTTGCGCGCGGTGGGCGACCCGAGCACGAACGTGCTGCGCGACAGGTCGAGCGGGGGAGGGGCGCTGCTCCGGTCCTCGTCGTTCATCGTCAATGCCGATGCCCGTGGCCCGCCCGGGGCTTGGGTGCGGGGGCGCTCGGCGCCTCGCCGTGGTCGTCGTCGTCGTCGTCGTCGTCGTCGTGATCGTCGAGGGGGAGGGGCTGCGTGAAGCGCTGACCGCCGACCTCGAGCGTGAAGCTGCGGCAGCCCTCGGGGACGTCGAACTCGAGCACGGCCGGCAGCCGCGCCTCGTAGCGCTTGAGGACGTCGGTGCCCTCGCCGTACACGACGCCGCCCGAGGCGACCGTCATCGTCTCGTCGACCAGCACCGCGACGAGCTCCGCCATCTCTTCCATGCGGTCGGCCACGCGATGGCACCAGAGGTGCCCGATGCCGGGGTACTCCTCGTGGCAGATGGCCTCCATCTGCTCCTCGTCCACCTGCTCGCCGACACCCACCAGCACGAAGTTGATCGGCGGCAAGCGGCCGGCCGTGACCTCCCGCGCGACCTGCTGCGAGTACGCCCGCACATCGTCGGGATCGGACAGCTGCGAGTCCGTCACGATGACGGCCAGGCCTCTCCGCGCGCCCTTGGCCGTCTCGCTCCGGAGGTGCGCGACGTAGTCCCGCAGCACCGGCAACATCACCGTGGCCTTCCCGTAGGAGCGCGGCCCGGGGAACTTGTAGCTCTCGGCCAGGCGGCCCTCGAGATCCCCGAGGACCTCGAGCTCGGAGCCGCTGCCCGTCGCCCAGTAGGCCACGCGCAGCAGGCCGTCCTTGTCCTTCTGCGCGAGGTAATCGAGCATCCAGCGCATCTGGGGCTCGACGAGGTTCTTCACCGGGCCGAGCTTGGCGAGCACGCCCCGCGGTCCGTACGTGGGCTCCATGCTCGCCGAGCCATCCATGTAGAGCGCGACGTCCAGACCCTCGATCGTGGGGTCGTGCAGGAGCGTCACCACCACCCGGTTGCCCTTCCGGTGCAGGTCCGAGAAGGGCTTCACCACGACCTCGTGCTTGTGGCTCATCGTCGTCGCCTTCCGTTCCGGAATGGAGGATCGCTCGCCTTTCGGGGCGGACTGAATCACCGCACCGCCGTGGGCCGTGCGGGCCGAATCACCGCACCGCCGTGGGCGGGGCGGACTGAATCACCGCACCGCCGTGGGCCGTGCGGGTCAGTGATGGTCCTCGTCGCCGTCCTCGTCGTGGTCCTCGGGCAGCGGCTGGGTGAACCGTTGACCGCCGACCTCGAGCGTGAAGCTCGTGGCCTCCTCGGGGAGGGTGAACTCGAGGACCGCGGGCAGCCGCCCCTCGTATTCCTTCACGATCCGCCCCTTGTCGTCGTAGATCGTGCCGCCCGCCGCGACCGTCATCGTCTCATCGACCAGCACCGCCACGAGCTCGGCGAGGTTCTTGATCTCGCTGGCCACGCGGTGGCACCAGAGGTGGCCGACGCCCGGGTACTCCTCGTGGGCGATGCGCTCGAGCTGCTCCTCGTCGACGCCCGCGCCGACGCCGACCAGCACGAAATTGGTGCGGGGAAGTCGTCCCCGCGCCACGTCGCGCGCCACCTCGCGGCAGACCGCCTCGACATCCGCCACGTCGTGGAGCTTGCCGTCGGTCACGAAGACCGCGCAGCCGCGACGCGCGCCGAGCGGCACCTGGGACTTCAGGTACGCGACGTAGTCACGCAGCGCCGGCGCGAGGTGGGTGAACCCGCCCGGATACCGAGGGCCGGGAAACGCGTAGCGCTTGACGTCCTTGCCTTCCAGCTCGCCAATCACCTCGACCTCGTCGCCCTTGGCACCGCACGCCCAGTAGGCCACGCGGAGCTGGCCGTTGCGGTCCTTGCTCGCGAGGTACTCGAGCATCCACCGGACCTCGGGCTCCACCGTGTTCGTCGGCGTCGGGTCGGGCGCGGGCTTCCCGATGAACCAGTCCCAGAACCCCTGGCGTTCGGTGCGGTAGGCGTACTCCTCCTTCATCGAGCCCGAGCCATCCATGTAGATGGCGACGTCGAGACCCTCGACGGTGGGATCGTGGAGCAAGGTGGCGCGCACCTGCCCGTGCTCGAAGTGGACGTCGGAAAACGGTTCGACCGGGCGCTCGTGGGACATGGACCCCTCCGTGATGGATGCGCACGCTACAGCAACGGTCCTCGGCGCCGCAAGACGCGGAGCGGGGGCGTTCCCTCGCAGGCGGGTCGCAACCCCGAGGCGCCGCGGTTCATTCCGAAGGCGGGCACGGGTTGGGCTGGTCGAGCGCGGAGCGGAGCGCCCCGAGCCAGGGGTCGCCCGCAGCTTCGGGGACGCCCGCCGACGCTTGAAGGAACGCGGCCACGGCACCGACCTCGCCGCGTCGGAGGTGCAGCTCCTCGGCAGCGAAGAGGGTCTCGCGGCTCTCTCCGAGGGCGCGCGCGTCGGCCAGTCGTGCCTCTGCGTCGTCGAGCGCGCAGGCCATCGCTGATGCGAGTGCGGCGTGGGCGAGCACGCTCGGGACTGGAGCGCGTCGCAGGGTCTGCTGCAGTTCGCTCCGGGCG
>CAIKNO010000328.1 GCA_903828805.1 uncultured Sandaracinus sp.
CCTACTACAGCATCGACGTCGGGCCCAGCGCATGGGCGGGCGGCGTCGAGTACACCCTCTACGAGCAGATCGACCTCCTCCGCGCCGCCGGCGGCGACGTGCGGGTGAGCTTCGGCGGCGCGGCGAACACCCCGCTCGAGGCGGCGTGTACGTCCGTCGAGGCCGTCGTGAGCGAGCTCGAGCGCGTGATCGACACGCTGGGCCTCACACGCATCGACTTCGACATCGAGGGCCCGTGGGTCGTGGACGAGGCCGCCACCACCCGTCGTGGTCAAGCGCTCGCGCAACTCCAGGCGCGCCGGCCCGAAATCAGGGTCGGGTACACGCTGCCGGTGCTTCCGACCGGGCTCACCCCCGAGGGCGTCCACGTCGTCGAGGACGCCCTCGCGCACGGGGTCGAGCTTGAATCCATCAACGTCATGACCATGGACTACGGGGACGGCACGGCCCCCGACCCCGCCGGTCGGATGGGTGCCTATGGCATCGATGCCATCACCGCGTTGCACGCCCAGCTCGACACGCTCTACGGGGGCGCCCTGAGCGACGCCGAGCTGTGGGCCCGCATCGGGATCACCCCGATGATCGGCCAGAACGACGTCCAGAGCGAGGTCTTCACCCTCGACGACGCCGCCCAGACCGTCGTGTTCGCGCGCGAGCACGGCGTGGGGATGCTGAGCATGTGGTCGGTCAACCGCGACCACCCCTGCACGGAGGTCACGGCGTGGGCCCAGCCGGGCTGCAACGGCCTCGTGGACGTCGAGGACTGGGCCTACGCGCGGGTCTTCGCGGCCTACTGAGGCGCGGCAACGGCGCGCCAGAGCGTGACGGGGGGTTCCTCGGGGAGGGTCTGCGCCGCGAAGACGTCGATGACCTGCCAGCCGGGGCCTGCTGACGCGCGTGGGCCGCCCGAGCCGGTGAGGACATAGTGGGTGCCTGCGCCAAAGGCACCGTCGTGCACCCATGCGTCACAACCGTGGGCGTCCGACCCCGTGAGGTTGTAGGGGGCGGGATGGAGGCGTGCGGGGAGCCAGAGGGCGCCGAGCCCGAGCCCAGCGCAGTCCATGGCGGCGTCACCCGCGGTCAGGTGCGCCCGGAGCCAGTCGCGCGCGGCGGCCCCGTTCTTCGAGGGCCCGACCCGCACGCGGGGTGCTGGTCCCACGCAGGCCGCTGCAGCGACGATTCCACCGACCAGCACGAGCCCCGCGAGTTCCCGCCAGCTGCCGGCACGTACGCGCGCGCAGACGCCGGCGACGAGCATCGTCGTCCCGACCCCCATTCCAGCGAGGAGCGGTGCGAGAAAGACCAGGAGGTAGCGGTCGGGGAGGAGGCCGATCGAGGCATTGACCAGAAGCGCCGCGAGAGGGAGGCCAAGGACGGAGAGCACGACGCCGCGGTGGACCCCGCGCCGGTGCTCCGTGTCCCGCGCGGGCGCCAGGAACGGCAGCCCCGCGAGGAGGAGGAAGGGCCATGCCGGGAGTTCCCCGTCCCGGTGTCGTTCCGCGAGGTTGTACGGGAGGAGGCTCCGGGCGCAGACGAGGGCGCGGGTAAACATGGGGATCGAGGGCACGCCGGCGCGTGAATCCCCCGGGACGTCGAGCGACGAGCGCGGCGAGTCCGCGAGGTCGCCTCCGCAGGCGTGGACGACCTCGGCCGGACCCCGCGCGACCCATTCCTCGCGCGCGAGGCCGATCTGTCGGCGCACCTGCTCCGTGAAGGCGACCTTCGCGCCGACCTGCCCGTCCGGTGCACAGGCGCGCTCGAGACTGCGCCCGAGCACGATTCCGACGAGCACGGCGGCGACGTACGAGGCTCCGCGCGGCACCGGACGCAGGCGCACCCTCCCCGCGACCGCCGCGAGAACCACGGCCGCGACGGCCACGATGCCGCGCGGGTCGACCCCCCCAGGCGAGGCCCGCGAGCCCCCCCGTCGCGAACGCTCCCGCCCACGCCGCGACGCCTGCGCTGCGGGGGGCGTCGTCGCCGAGCCAGGTGGCCGCACCCGCGAGCGAGCCCGCGACGAGGCCTGCGAGCAGGGCGTAGGGGTTCAACCAGGCTGCTGCCGGCACGAGGAGCGTGCCTGCCGCGAGGAGC
>CAIKNO010000329.1 GCA_903828805.1 uncultured Sandaracinus sp.
GCTCGAGGACGAGGCGCTGGTCGTGCCGGTCGAGGCCGCCGCGGGCGACGTCGTGCAGCTCGAGCTCGGCGGGCTCTCGCCGCAGACGCGGTTCTGGGTCGGCGTGCGCGCGGTCGACGACTGCAACGTCGAAGGGCCGATCGCCGTCGCGGAATTCGAGACCCCCGAGATACGCTTCACGACGGTCTCACCGTGTTTCGTCGCGACCGCGGCCTACGGCTCGCCGCTCGACGGGCGCATCGGTGCGCTGCGTCGTCTTCGCGACCGGCACCTGCGCACGAACCCCCTGGGCCGGGCGGCGGTCGAGGTCTACGGGTGGGTCGGGCCGCGCCTGGCGGGATGGATCGGACGCGACGAATCGCGTCGCGCGTGGGCGCGATGGATGTTGACCCCCTGGGTATCGCTCGCTGCGCGGCTCGCGGGCGACTGAGAGCGGACGTCGCGAGGGCACCATGGGACGGATCTTCGAGACTCGAAAGACCACGATGTTCGCCCGGTGGAACCGGATGGCGAAGCTGTTCACGCGCCTCGCGCGGGACATCCACATCGCGGTGAAGGCGGGCGGTCCGAGCGCCGACAGCAACCCGGCGCTCCGCCGGGCCCTCTCGAACGCGCGCGGCAACAACATGCCGCGCGAGAAGATCGAATCGGCGATCAAGCGGGCGAGCGGGCAGGACCAGGCCGACTACGAAGAGCTGGTCTACGAGGGATACGCGCCGCACGGCATCGCCGTGATGGTCGACACCGCCACCGACAACCCGCAGCGCACCGTCGCGAACGTCCGCTCGATCTTCAAGGACTGGGGCGGCAACTGCGGCCAGAGCGGCAGCGTGTCGTTCCTGTTCCAGCGCATGGGCGTGTTCCGGCTCGGACACGGAGCGTTCGACGCGGAGGCGCTCGAGCTCGAGCTCATCGACCACGGCCTCGAGGAGATGGGCGAGGGCCGGGGCGAGAAGGGCGAGCCCCAGTGGATCGCGCGGTGCGCGTTCCACGACTTCGGTCGGCTCCAATCGGCGCTCGAGGAGCGCAAGCTGCCGCTCGTCTCCGCGGAGTCCGAGTTCATCGCGCAGACCACCGTCGAGCTCACCGAAGAGCAGGCGCGGGAGGTGCTCGAGCTCGTCGACGCCCTCGAGCAGGACGACGACGTCCGCCGGGTCTTTCACAACCTCGCGTGAGCGCCGGCTCCACGCGTGTCGGTGTCTGAGCTTCCGGGTCCGCGCTTCGTCAGCCCGGCTCGAGCCCGCGTTCGGACATCACGAAGCGCGCGCCGGGCAGCAGGTCCTCCGTCCAGGTGTCGTGGGTCACGACGATGCGCGTGGCGTCGTGCGCGTCGCACCATGATTCGATCGCGCGCGCGAGCTCGAGCCGGGCGGCCTTGTCGAGGGCGCTGAGCGGTTCGTCGAGCAGCAGGAGCCTCGGCGCGCAGGCGAGGGCGCGGGCGATGGCCACGCGTTGCCTCTCTCCGCCCGAGAGGGTCGAGGGGGCGCGATCGAGCAGCCCCTCGAGGCCGCACGCCCGCGCGAGGCCCTCGGGCAGGCCTCCCCGTCCGCGTCCGAACACGACGTTCCGCTCGACCGTCAGGTGCGGAAACAGCAGCGCGTCCTGGGGCACCCACCCGATGCGACGCGCCTCGGGCGGCAGGCCGCGCTCGCCCTCGTGCAGGCTGCGGCCCTCGTGCACGAGGCGACCGCGCGCGCCGTGTCCGTGCCCCGCCAGCGCCCGCAGCCACGACGACTTGCCGATGCCCGAGGGCCCGGCGACGACGAGCGCGCGGGCGTCGGTCGCGAGGGCCGCGTGCCGCACCCGGTCCCCGATCCGGAATTCCAGGGAGAGCTCGAGGTTCACGGTCGGCCCCCGAGCCGGGCGCGGTGCCGCCCGAGCAGGACCTCGTGCAGCGCGAGCGCGAGCGCCGACATCGCGAGGCTGCACAGCGCCAGCCCCGAGGCCTCGGCGTCCCCCCCGGGGGTGCCGAGCAGCGCGTAGATCGCGAGCGAGAGCGTGCGCGTGCGCCCCGGCACGTCGCCCGCGAGCACGGCCGTCGCACCGAACTCTCCCAGGGCGCGCGCGAACGCGAGCACCGCGCCCGCGAGCAGGCCGGGGGCGGCGAGGGGAAGGGTCACGCGGAGGAACGTCGAAGGACCCGACGCGCCGCAGGTGCGCGCGACCTCTTCGAGTCGGGGATCGACCGACGAGAACGCGGTGCGGGCGGAGATCACGTAGAGCGGCAGCCCCACCACCAATCCCGCGACGACGGCGCCCAGGGGCGTGAAGGCCACCCGCACGCCGAGCGAAGAGAGCACGCTCCCGAGCACGCCACGCCGTCCGACCAGCGCCAGCAGGGCCCACCCGGTGACGACCGGTGGCAGCACCAGGGGCGCGAGCACGAGCGCGGAGATCACAGCCTTGCCAGGGAACGACCGGCGCGCGAGCACCCACCCGAGGACGAGCGCCGGGGGCAGTCCGAGCAGCGCGCCAGCGCTCGCGACGAAGAGCGAGAGCACCCAGGGGGACATCAAGGGGCGCTCCCGAAGCCCGCGGCCAGCAGCGCGCGTCGTGCCGTCTCCGAGCCGAGGGACGCGACGAACGCGCACGGTTCCATTCGCGGGTCGCCCGAGGGTCCTCGGGCCGAGCCCACCGCCTCGACGACGATCGGAGGCAGGCCCTCCCAGGGCACCTCGAACGCGACCCGAACCCGGGGTTCGGCCTGCGCGTCGCTCGCGTACACGAGCCCGGCGTCGGCCTCGCCCCGGGCGACCCAGCCGAGCGCAGCGCGCACGTCCGCGCCCTCGACGAGGTGTCCCTGGGCGCGCTCCAGCAGTCCGTCCCGTGCGAGCGCTGCGCGTGCGTGCATCCCGGCCGGCGCGTCGCGGGCGGCCACCGCGACGGCCTCGAGCGAGACGAGCTCCGAGAGCGTTCGGGGGTGTGCGCTTCCCTCGCGCGGCACGACCGCCACGAGGCGGTGGGATGCGATCCGTGCGCGACAGGCCGCGGGGATGCGCCCCGAGTCGACCAGCGGGTCGATCCACCGCGGATCGGCGGAGATGAAGACGTCGGCCTCGGCGCCCTCGAGCAGCTGGCGCTCGAGGCGCTGGCTGGGTCCGAAGCGCATCGCGACCCGGACGCGCCCTCCCTGCGCACGCTCGAAGGCCTGCGCGAGCGGGGGCAGGACGTCGGTGAGGCTCGAGGCGGCGGCGACCTGCAGCGTGACGACGGGCGGGGCCGAGGCTGCGCGGCCACACCCCCACAGCGCCAGGAGCGCCAGCACCGCGGCGACGTGCCGAGCCCACCGCGGTCCCCTTCGGAACGACGTGCGGGCCTCCGTCACTGCCCGACGCCGAGGGCGTACGCCTCGGAGCGGCTGACCTCGGGCAGGAAGCGCTCGCGGATCAGGATCGTCCGCACGGCCCAGACGTCGTGGAACACCCGGTAGCGCAGCGCTGTCTGGTCGAGATAGTCCACGCCCGCCGAGCCCCCGGTGCCAGTGCGACGACCGATCACCCGCTCGACCATCCGGGCGTGCCGCTGCCGGAAGATCACGAACGCCTGCTCGAGCGCGACGAGCGCGTCGATCACCTCGCGGGGCCACGCGAGCAGCGGCAGCTCGCGGTACGCCTCGATGAAGAGCAACGCGGCGCGGATCCGGCTGCGGCGTGCGCGCTCGGTCGGCTCGGCGACGTCGGTCGCTTCGAGGAAGGCGCGGGCGCCCTCCATCTCCCGGGCATAGCGCTGCTTCAGGCGCTCGACGTCGCCCTCGCTCAGCGCGTCGTGCACCGCCAGCTCCATCGCGCGCGCGACCTCCTTGCCGTGCGCGTCGAGATACGCCTCGAGGAACCCGGCGACCGCCTCGGCGTCGCCCGGCTCGTCCGGCGTGCTCCCGAAGATCGGCGTGCGCGCGAGCCAGGCCTCGAGGGCGTCGCGCAGCGTGGGGAGATCGGTGAGCCGGCGCGCCACCCGCAGGGACGCGGGCGACTCCGCGCCGTCCGCGGTGCGCAGCGCCTTCATGTAGCTGTGCTCGTGACCCAGGGGGATCCGCTCCTCGTCGCGCAGACCCATGAGGATCTCGACCTCCCGGAGCTGCGCCGACTGGAACCCGCTCGCGGGCGAGAGCTTGTCGCGAAAGCCCAGGTAGTCCCGGGTCGTCATGGTCTCCATCAGATCGAAGTGCTGCGCGATGTGTCCGAAGACCACGCTCATGCGGCGCAGGCCGCGCACCGCGCTTGCCAGGGCCTGTTCGGGCACGCGATCTTGAGCGAAGAGGTCGCGCACCGAGACGAGCTCCCGCAGCGCGAGCTTGAACCAGAGCTCGTCGATCTGATGCACCGTGATGAACAGGACCTCGTCGTTCGCGAGATGCTCGTCGGTCGCCTCGAGGCCGCCCTGCAGCGCCGTGAGCTCCTCGACCTTGATGTAATCCCAGTACGTGGTGGCCTTGCGCGTCATCGTGGCCCCGACGCTGCCACGGCCCGCGCAGCGCGACCAACCCCCCCGTGAGCCTTCGCGTCCCGGTCTGCTAGACCGGAGCGGATGCGGGTTGAGGTGCCGGGTCAGGCCAGCACGAAGTGGTGGGTGCTCCTCGCGGCCGTCCTCGCGGCGGCATGCACGTGCTGGGAGCACCGCGCGCTGCTGCTCGGCGAGGGCCTTCCGCGCCGCCCCGCCGCGGCGGCACCGCAGGACGCCGGCACGTTCGTGGAGTTCGAGATCGCCCCGTGAGGGGCGCCGCCCCGCCTCGGGCCGGTGGGGTGCTCAGTGGGCGAGCATCGAGATCGTGCCGCCGCTCGCGCCGAGGGTGAACGCGGTCTCGAGGAGATCGGCGGCCGGCACCGACGCCATCGGATCGACGAAGAGCGCATGGTGTCCGAGGTGCGGCACGGACGCGGCCAGGGCCGCGACGTCGAAGACCAGGTCGCCGTTCGGGCCGTGCACCCGGGGGATCACTTCCTCGCCGCCGTGCGCGTTCACCAGGGCGTAGCCGCCGATCCGCACGTGCAGCGTCACGACGCCGTGGGCCTCGGATTCCTCCTGCGACATCAGCGCGAGCGGCACGCCCCGGAGCGTTCCGTCCGCGGCCTGACGCACGAGCATCGCAGGCGCGAGCCCCGCGCGGGCGATCGACGCGACGACCCGCGCCACGACGTGGGACTCGACCTCGGGCCGCGCGCCGACCGCGACGCGGGTGCCTGCAGGGAGCCCGCGTGCGCGGAGAAGATCGAGCAGCAGATGGATCGCGGTGACCACCGGTCGGAAATCGCCGGGCAGAGGGACCTCGAGGAACGCAGGCATCACGTCGTCGCCGCGATCGGCCACGACCGACCCGCCTTCGACCCGCAGGTGGGTGGGACGCATGATGTGAACAGCGTTCACGCCAACGGACACGAGCAGGGCGGGGGCCACGGCGGCGCCGGCGTCGGACGCCGCCATGCCGAACGAGGCCGGCGCGACGAGCGGGGCTGGGAACCGGAGACCGCTCGCCCGCTCCAGCGCGGCCTGGA